>DATNLB010000124.1:0-7375 GCA_035603095.1 Candidatus Acidiferrales bacterium | reverse complement strand
TACAAGGCGAAGTGGGGGCACGCTGAAGAATTCCTGGCGCTCTTCAAAAAGAACCATTACCCGGTTCTGAAAAAAGAGATCGAGCTGGGCCGTATGCTAAAGGTCAGCATGGCTGTTCCGCGCTATCACACCACGGAAGACGGCCGCTGGGATTACCGGGTAACCATCGTCTTCAAGAACGCGGCGATTGCCAACGACAATTTTGATAGCGCCGCCCTGATCAAGCAGCTCTATCCCGATCAGGAGACGTACAAGAAGGAAGAACAACGCCGCTTCGAAATCCTGGAAGGTCACTGGGATCTGCCGATCAAGGATCTGGACTTGGATGCCCGCTAAGGAATCATTCTTGAGCCACCTGTATAGCTTGATCAGCGTGGAGAAATGGTGGCAGTCCCGGAAAAACCAGAGCTCAGGAGTTACGCGGGCCGCTGGTCGCGGCAACTTCAATGATCGGGTTAGGCAGCGCCCGCATGGTGCGGACGAAAAGTTCCACGATGGCTCCGTCAAATTGCGCATTCGCACAGCGCTCTAGCTCGGCGAGCGCGTCTGTCGCACTCCGGGCCTTCTTGTACGTGCGGTCGCTGGTGATCGTATCGTAGGCATCGGCGACCGCGATGATGCGAGCCCCCAGCGGAATTTGTTCCCCGGTCATAGCCTCCGGATAGCCCGAGCCGTCGAAGAATTCGTGGTGATGCAATACCATTTCGCGGATGCCCGCGAGAGGCGTCAGCGGATCGAGGATCTTCGCGCCAAAATTCACGTGTGCTTTCATCGTCTCCCACTCTTCGGGATTGAGCGGCCCGTTCTTGTTCAGAATACTTTCCGGGACACCAACCTTGCCGATGTCGTGGAGCACGGCGCCCAAACGAACCTCTTCGACTTCGGCGTCTTTCATCCCCATCGCTTCCGCGATCAGCGCCGCATACGCGGAGACTTTCTGAGAGTGGCCTTGGGTGTAATGATCCTTGGCGTCGATCGCAAAGGCCAGCGAAGTGACCGTATCCAGCACCGCCTGCGGCAGTGCTTGCACACCCTGCGCCGGGGCCGTAGCGGGCTTGCCGTTATTCGGTTCGGTCGCCGCGAGCGATTCCGTGAATTGCCGCAGGCGCTGGTAGATCTCTTCAAACGCCTCGGGACCCGTCGAGAATAGCCGCTTGAGTGTCACACCGAGATACGCTTCGAGGACGTCACGCTTCCATTTCTTCGCTTCGTTGGGATCGAAGTGATCGGCGGTTGAGACGGCGTTGCCGCCCTGATGTTTCGAAAGATACATCGAAGCGTCGGCAACTTGGATAAGCTCTTGCGGCGACGAGCCGTGGAGTGGATAGCAGGCGATGCCGAAGCTGGCGCTGATGTTTTTCTCGCGCAGCAAGGGATCGGCGGATACCCAGCCGCGCAGCTTGCTGGCCAGTTGCCGCGCATGCTCCATATTGGTTTCCGGCATCAGAATGACGAATTCGTCCCCGCCGTAGCGGGCCACAACGTCGGAGCGCCGGCAATTGGTCTCCAGAATCTGCCCGACGCGCTGGAGAACGAGGTCGCCCTCGAGGTGGCCGTAGAAATCGTTCACAAATTTGAAGCGGTCGAGGTCCATGAGCACCAGCGCAAACGCGCGGCCGGCTCGAGTGGACCGCTTCCATTCGGCGGACAATGCTTCCATAAAAAAGCGATGGGTCTTGACGCCCGTGAGTCCGTCGGTGATGGCCTGTTCCTGCGCCTTTTGGAAAGAAAGCGCGTTGTGCAGCGCGCCGGCGATGAGGTCGGCCAGCGTGCGCAGCAGGAGAACTTCTTCGTCGGAGAAGTCCACCGGTACGGAGGACTCGATGTACAAAATGCCGTGGAGCTGTTCGGCATAAAAAACCGGCAAGGCAACGGCCGCCACGGAATCCGGTAGTAGCGGTTTCATCGCTCCATCGGCCGGAGCGGCGGCGCGGTATGCCGCCATGTGGCCATTGCGCGCGACGTGGCCGATCAGACCTGCGCCAAGAGAAATACGCTGCCCCAGGGTCCCGCGGCGTTTACCTGCTTCGGCTTGGATCACCACTTCCCGTGTCGCGTAGTCCAGCACGCCGATGCCGATGTGGTCGTAGGTCAGGCCGGCTTCGAGCTGCTCGGTGATTTTGGCGAGCATCTCGTCCGGATTGAGCGTGGCGATGGCGTTCCGCGAAATCGTGTTCAACAGCGAGAGGTGCCGCGCCTTGGTGCGCTCTTCGCTGAACAAGCGGGCGTTTTCAATCGCGATACTCGCTTCGCTTGCAAGGACCCGCAGAAGTTCCAGGTGCCCTTCGTCAAACACGTGCTCGTGATCGGAGTACACCGCCATCGCGCCGATGGCGTGATCGTAGGCCACCAGCGGTACCCCGCAGAAGCACCCTTTTGTGCGCAGAGGATCGACGCCCAGTTTTTTCATCTCCCCTACGTAATTGTCGCGAATGAGCACCGGCTGCCGCGTTCGAATGATGTACTCGGTGATGTGGTTCCCGGCAGGACGTGCGCGTTTCGGCATGCGCGCGCCATCCACGATCTCGAGATCGAATTGAATTTCGTCGCGCAGCGCATCCAGTTCCGCGATGTAGAAGTTTTCCACGTCGAAGAGCCGCCGCAGCTCCTCCCACACTTTTCTGGTCAGGTCTTCCTTGTTCAGCGTCGAGCTGAGCGCGCGGCCGATTTCGTTCAACACGTGGAGCTCTTCGGACCGCCGCGAAGTCTGCTGAATCAAGTAGCTGTTTTCAACCGCCATGCCGATCTGATGCCCCAGCGCCAGCAACAGCCGCAGCTCCGCGGCTGTAAAGCGCCGGCTGTCCGGCGTCCCGAGAAGGAGCACGCCGAAGGCTTGCTCCTTGGCCTGAAGGCTTATGGCCACCACGCTGCGAAGCCCGTGCGCCAGCGCCAACTGGCGGAATCGGCGGATGGACTGTTCCTTCTCGAGGGCCGAGAGGGAGTCGTCGCGAAGGTCGCGAAATCCCAGCAGGCCGCCCAAGCGCGCCACCAGGCTGACGAGATAGTCGTCCAGATTTTCGTCCTGAGCGACGCGGCAGAACTCCTCGCTCAAGCCCACGGCAACCACGGAAGTGGGGCCCTGCGGGTCACCGTGGTGCAGAAAGAGCGCGCCGGCCGGCAGCCGCACAACGCCCAGTACGCGGTCCAGGGCCTGCGACAGCATGCGCTGAATCTCGCCGCCCACAAAGCTGGAGGTGGCCAGATTGAGATTCGAAAGCGCCAGCATATTGCGTTCGATGCGGCGCTTTTCTTCTTCGTAGAGCGCCATGACCATAAGCATGGACACGAACGCGCACGGAGCAGCGGCAACCACACTGATGCCAGCACCCTGGAGTTCCGGTGTTGCGCCCAGGATATGGAGTGCGATCCACAGAACTCCCCAGCAAGCGAAGGAAACGCCCAGCAGTCTGTCGGCGAGCGTTTCCTGCCGGCGGCTTTCCTGCCAGAACACCACCGCGACCGCGAGGTACAGCAGAGAACTGGGGATGATCGCGGAAATGGAAAACACGTTGGCGGCATTGGCCGCCGCCCACAATCCGAAGAGGACGCCAACGGCCAGCCCGGGAATTTTCCAGGCCTTACGCTGCGAGTATAGCTGCGCTCCTAGAAAAAAGAGCACGCCGGAGAGCGCGAAAAGCCAATGATTCAACGCACTCTGCAGGGGGTTCGCCGCTGACCATGGAGCGAGAGTCGGCGCCACGTAATGGAGCGCGAACACGGCCCACGCCACAGTCCACAGCAGCAGATACGTCTGGCGTTTGATCCTGTGGATGTACGCGAAGAATCCCGCCACCAAAGTGGTAGCGATCAGCAGCGCCAGCGAGATATAACTCTGATGCATCAGGAACACATTCGATTCTCCGCCCGCACTGCGGACGATATTCCGCAAGTGACCAAAGCACAAGAATCTTTCGTGCTCTGCTGTGTACTCATAATCCCACTCCTCGCACGAGAGGACAGTCGTGCGGGGACGCACGAAGATCGCGCCTGTACACAAAACAAAGTACTTGTGATTATGGATTACGGAAATTTCAGGAAGCAAGCGTACCGGGGTACTGGTAGCCAAAGAGACAGCACCGCGGAGGTTACCGATTCAATACAAAGGGACATAGGGCGTTTCCTCTTCTTAGCCCACAAACCCGCCAATTGGACCTAAAGAAATGGTTTGGCTACACTGAGAGTTTGAATTCACGCGGAAAGACGCCCTGACAATGAGTGACTCCATCCACAACACGTCTGCCGTGAGGGTGCGATTTGCCCCGTCGCCCACCGGCTATTTGCACGTGGGAGGAGCCCGGACCGCGCTGTTTAACTGGCTGTTCGCAAGGCGCCACGGCGGCACGATGATTCTTCGCGTCGAGGACACCGATGCGGAACGCAACAAGCCCGAACTGGTGCGGGGAATTCTGGATGGCTTGCAATGGCTGGGCGTCAATTGGGACGAAGGGCCATTTTACCAATCCGAGAGAACGGAGTTGTATCTCGCGGCGGCGAAAAAATGTTTGGCCAACGGGGCCGCTTTCTTGTGCTACTGTCCCGCGGAAAAATATGCCGGCGGCGATCACGCGGAGCCGGCGCAAGACGAGGAACCGAAGGCTGGCGGTCCGCGGCGCGTTACGCGCTGTTCTTGCCGCGATGGCCGGCCCTCAACGCCCGGGGTGAAGCCGGCCGTCCGCTTCAAAGTTCCTCTTGGTGGAACAACAAAATTCGTCGACGCGGTATTCGGCGAACGCGAGTTTTCGAATGAAGAGATCGAGGACTTTGTCCTGTTGCGCTCCGGAAAAGGCGAGGAAGAATTCGGCCAGTCCATGTATCAGCTGGGCGTCGTCGTCGACGACATCGATATGCGCATCAGCCACGTGATTCGTGGCGCGGATCACCTTTCGAACACTCCGAAACAAGTGCTGTTGTACCAAGCATTGCGCGCGGAACCTCCCGTTTTTGGACATGTGCCGCTGATTCTCGGCGCGGACAAGTCCCGCCTTTCGAAACGCCACGGCGCGACGGATGTAAACATGTACCGCACCGAAGGTTTTTTGCCGGAAGCGTTCCGCAATTTTCTCGCGCTGCTGGGCTGGTCGCCGGGCGGAGACGAAGAGTTTCTACGGACGAAAGATTTGCTGGAGAAATTTTCGCTCGAGGGCGTGAGCCGCACCAACGCGGTGTTCGACCGGCCGAAGCTCGAGTGGTTCAACACCCAATATCTGCAGAAGCTTCCGATCGAGGAGTTGCTGCCCGAAGTCGAAAATGAATTGAAGCGCAGCGGCTTGTGGAAACCGGAGTGGGCTCTGGGCGCAGCGCCCGGCCCGGACGGCAGAGACCACGCGTGGTTCTCAAAGACCGTCGATTTGCTGCGGCCGCGAATCCGGTTGTTGCCGGATTTTTCTTCGTGGTCGCACGCATTTTTCAGCGATGACTTCACGCGCGACCCCGCGGCGAAGGAAAAATTCTGGAAAGATCCGAAAGTGCCGGAGCTCCTTGCGAAGCTCGCCGATGCGCTCGAAGCGCTTCCGGAGTGGAATCACGACGCGTGCGACCACGCCTCCCGTGCGGTGGCCGAAGCCGGCGGCGTGAAAGCCGGCTTGCTGATCAATGCGACACGCGTGGCGATCGTCGGCCAGGCCGTGGCGCCTCCGCTCTTCGATACCATGGTGGTTCTCGGCCAGCAGCGTGTCGTCCGCCGATTGCGCGATGCGGTGGCCGGTTTCGGTAAAGCCTAGAGCAAGCCTCCCTTCAAAAATCTCGAAGTCTGCCGCCCTTGTCGAAGGTCAATTTTGGGAATGGACATGGCCGCTTATTGTTTTCCAAAAATTTCCCCGTGAGCGGGTTTGGCGGCGGAGGCCGAGGCAGCGACGTTGAGCGTTGCGTCGAGAGTGATTGTGACCGGGGGGAGACAAAGTTCGCTGCTGCAGGCCTGGTAGCGGAGCTTGAGAGGAATGTGCTGTTCGCCGAGAGGGGCGTTTTCGAGCGCGGTGACCGGGATGCGAAGAATCACGTTGCCCTGGTAGACGTTCAGCGGAGTTTTGGAAAAGGTGAATTTTTCCAGTTTGCCCTTGGGATAGGAGACTTCGCCGCTGTTGAAGCCGGCGGGAAGCGCCGCTTTGAGATCGGTGGCGATGAGATAGTCTTCTGATTTTTCGCGGGCGTTGACGTGGAAGCCCGGGCGAATCTTCATGACCACGGCAATTTGGAAAGAACTGCCGCGGCCGGCGGGATCGAGCGAGACGTAGGTTTCGGGTTTAACGACGTCGCGGCCGGAAGGAACTTGGGAGGATGCCGTGGGTGACAGGGCCATAGGCAGAGCAAGGACGGCGATGAAGAAAAATGCCTTGGCAGATTTCACAGGGTCACCTGGGCGCCGAGTTGCTGGGAGATGACGCGGCTCATGACAGCGCGGAGGTCTTCCCCAGTTTTTTCGTGCACGAAGGCCTTGCGCGATTCGTTCCAGCCGAGCTTGAAACTGGTGGAAAGAGCGGAGACCCAGATTTCGCGGACGGGCGTGTTGGGCGAAATCACGAACTTGGCCTCCTCGGGTTCCTCGAAGATAACCTCGAGTTTTCCGGATTCGCCTTCGACGTCGAAACCATGCTCATCGCCCGCGGTGAGCATGCGGCGCTTGAGCTCCTCGAACGCGGAGTCGGCTTTTCGTTGAAAGTCTTTTTCGTCGAGCATGCATTTAGCGTACATGAAGAGAGTAAGTAGTGGGTAGTGAGTAGTGGGCAGTATGGAACCAAAACCAAAGGGTGCAGGGCGCGGCCCAATCTCGCACTCTGACATTATGTTTGGACGGACCTTAGATTTTTCGTCCCATAGACGAGAGCGAGGAGGGCGACGGCGATCCACAGGGCGGCGGCGTAGACGGCATACCAAAAGACTTCCTGTGCGGCAGAGACATGAGGCGGGCTGAAGATGACGAGCGAGCCGGTCGAGCTGACGTGCATGAGCTGACAGAGGAGCACGCTTGTTGTGTTGGAGTAGAGCCAAGCGATGAGCACACGCATGGCGGTCATGGCGGCAGTGAACGAAAGGAAAAAGGGCAACCAATAAGCGCCGTGTGGAGTGGCGGTGCCCAGGTAATCGATGACGGGCATATGCCAGACGCCCCAGAAGATGCCGAGCAAGACGGCAGCACCAAGAGCGGGTAGCTTCTGCCGCATCTTGTGAACCGCGCCCGAGCGCAATCCTCCCCCTTCAGGGGGAGGTAAGCAAGTGGCACTTTGTGCGGTTGCGGCAATTTGCGGTTGACACCTGTAATCGTTATGTAGTACAGAGTCATACATGAGAATGCTGATTTTAAGTATCCGGCTAAGAGCTGAGCAACTCCAAGGCTTAGAGAAGTTTGCTAAGGAGCGGCATCTCTCTGTGGGGTGGTGCA
>DATNLB010000275.1:0-8400 GCA_035603095.1 Candidatus Acidiferrales bacterium | reverse complement strand
CGTATTGTAATCGCGAGGATAGCGCAGATTGAGGAATCGCAGGACCTGCTCGTTGATAAAATAAAACCAGAGAAAGCCGTGGTATTCGCCCGGACCGGCGTGCAGCGAAAGCGAAAAATAGGGCGGATTCCGAAGCGTGGCAAGAATGTGCCAAGGCGCGGCAACAAGGAGTGCAATGAAAATACCGCTGATGGGACGCAGCCGCTTCCAGGTTCGAGCGGCAAAAAATTGCCTGGTCACGAAAAGATAGAGCAGTCCGGCAGCCACCGGGAAAACCGCGCCAATCAAACTTTTCAACAGCACCCCAGTCCCTATGCTGGCGGCGAGAACGAACGCCCAGCGCTGCGGGTGCGGCTCCTCTTCGTCCAGGGCGCGCAGGAATGCCCACATCGCCAACGCGATGGTGAGCGTTAGAGTCACATCGGGGATAACGATGCGCGTGAATAGGAAGAGGCCGGCGCATGTGGCGATGCACAAGCCCGCGCACAAACCGGCTCTCCGCCCGAACGCCCATGCACCGAAGGCACAAGTCAGGCAGGCCAGTCCGATTGCCGAAAGCGCGAAAGGGATGCGTGCCGCCCAGTCATGAACGCCAAAAATCTTGAAGGAGACGGCCATCGGCCAGTAAAACATGGCCGGTTTCTCGAGGAAGACGATGCCATTAACACGCGGGGTCACCCAATCCCCGGAGCTAACCATGTTTCTTGAGATTTGTGCCACGGCCGCATCGACGTCGTCCATCAGCGACGGCGGCGACACGCTACAACCCAGATAGACCGCTCCGGCAACCAGGGCAACGATCAGGTATATGAGCCTGCTTTTACTTGTAAGAACGCTTGCGCCGTCGCGTCCGACGACGCTTGTATTCGCCATCTTTTCATCCATTGAAAGAGGATCATCAAGCCCCAGAGGTGATACCCCACGTTTGCTTTTCTTTCCAGATGCCGGGTCAAGAAGCTTTCAACGGCAGCGCCACGAAATAGGTGCCCATATTCCGCGATTCCCTCCCGCAAGGAATCGACGAGCATCGGCCGCAGAGCGCCGCGGAGCCATTCATGCGCAGGGATGTCAAACCCTGTCTTCTTGCCGGCCAGGATCGAAGCTGGAAGTTTGTCTTTGCGCAATTCACTCAAGACGAGTTTCTGCTGCGATCCACGAATCTTCAGGTGCGCGGGCAGCTTGGCCGCGAACTCCACGATGCGATGATCGAGGAACGGCGGACGCACTTCGACGGAATGAGCCATGCTCATGCGGTCGCTTTTCACCAGAATGTCGTCGGCCAGATAATATTTCTGATCGAACCACAGGAAGTGCGCCAGAGCGTCGCGGGTTTTCGGCAGTTCGTCTACTTCATCCAGGAGATGGTGAAAAGCACTGGGAAGCGGCCGGCGAAGCAGCGATTGCTTTTCCTCGTCCGAAAAAGTTCCGTTCCAGTATACGTGAGCGTGGCTCGGCTCCAGCAGGCTGCCCTCCAAGAATCGCTTCAGCTTGTATTCGAAGCTGATTTTCTCGTCCGAAACGGGCCAATGGCTGACTCCGGCCAGCGCCGTCTGCAGGAGCGGGCGAGGAATCCTCCTCGCCCAGTTGGCAAGCATGTCTGCGCGGCAGGTGATGTATCCTCCGAATAGTTCGTCAGCGCCTTCGCCGCTCAACGCCACCGTCGTCTTGGACTTGCACAATTTCGACAGAAACCAGACGGGTAAAGAACCCGCATCCGCGCTCGGCTCGTCCGAATAATAGGCGAACTCTTCAATCGCGCCGCACAGGTCTTGCGCCGGAGTTAAATCCAGTTGCTGGTGGTCCGTTCCGTACTGCCGCACGGCGCGATCGATGAATTCTGACTCGTCAAAACTTCGTCCGCGAAATGAAATCGAGAACGTCTTCAACTGCGAAGCGGTGGCTCTTGAGGCGTAGTGCAGGATGGTCGTTGAGTCCATTCCGCCGCTGAGCCAAATCCCCAGCGGAACATCCGAAATCATATGCTCGCGCACGGATTGCTGCAGCAAGCTGTCGAGTTCTTCCTTTGCTGTTTCCAGTGTGTAATTGGATGGCTGCGTGAAAGGCAGTTTCCAATATGCAGCCGAAAATGTCTTTCCGTCGTTCCACTCCAGCCAGTGTCCCGGCGGAAGCTTTTCGATTCCTTCCACGAGAGTCCAGGGGCACGGCACGTAGTTCAGCGAGAGATAACAATCAAGGCCGGGAAGACTCAGCCGGCGTTCGATTTCCGGATGGATAAAAATCGCTTTCAGCTCGGAGCCAAAAAAAAGATCTTCGCCTTGGCGTGTGATGTAAAGCGGTTTGATTCCCATGCGGTCGCGCGCCAGAACAAGGCGTCTTGCCGACTTTTTCCACAATGCCACCGCGAACATTCCGCGCAACTTCGCCAGGCATTCCTTGTCCCACTGCATGAACGCGCGAAGAACGGTTTCCGTATCGGAATGCGATTCGAATCGATGCCCGAGGTTTTCCAGCTCCATCCGTATTTCGACGTAATTGTAGATCTCGCCGTTGAAGGCGATTCCGAAATCCCCGTCCTCGGAAACAATCGGCTGGTTCCCGGAATCCAGGTCGATGATTTTCAGGCGAGCCGCGCCCATCGAGAAAAGGCTGGATTGAAAAACGCCTTGCTGGTCCGGCCCCCGGTGGATCAACGTTGCGGTAGCCTCCTGAATGCGCCGCGGAGGAGGGGTCCAATTCTTATGCGTGTATCCTACGATTCCGCACAACTCTTTGTACCTCGCGGAGCGCCGTTCGAATGTTTAGACGCTCTTCCAATCATCGTAACGAGCTTCGGGAGACTTACGCCGCCGCTCACTGCCACGTCCGGCAATGCACGGTTCGAATCGTTGCGCCATTCGAACGGGCGAAACCTGGCCGGATCGCCCGCGATCCAGCCGAAACAAACGGAAGGATGCAAATACTTTTCACTTCGATTGTAGCTGCTGCCCTCGCGATGGCGCAACGTGGATCGCCAGCAAATTTGAAAATTTGCATGCTATTCGGCAACGGCAGCTTTGGTGCGGCAGACGGTCGCAAGCCCCGTCCAACTGTATCCGCGATGGGAGCGGAGCGCGGCATCCCGGAAGCCCGATGCCAGCCAGGGCCTGACTTCATCTTCACGTAAGTAATAAGCAACGGGCGTCACGAGTTGATCGAAAACGTTGGCGTGAATCTCATCGAACGGGTAGTGATACAGCGCAGCGAAATAATCGCCGTAAGGAAGTCTCGCGGGGCCTTTACCATTCGAACGCGGGCGATAGAAAAGTTTTATGACGGCCCAAAGCGCCACGGCAGGCGGAATGGAGGCAATCCGCAGAAAGGACGCGGGCAATCGCGAAGTGATCGCTTTGCGCACGGGATCCACGTACCGGGTGATCCATTCGTTTCCTTCCTGGCCGTAAACCCAAAAGGCCACCCGTCCGCCTTCCCGCGCTCGCGAGGCCAAGCTCGCAAAACCCGCCGCGGGGTCCGGCAAATGGTGCAGAACACCAACGGAAAATGCCAAGTCAAAAACGGGGCGAACAGGCGGGTTCAGCAAATCGCCGATAACGACGTGGGCGTTCGGGAATTGCCGGGTATGCGCGAAGGCGACGAATGCGCTCTCGCCCAAATCCAGGGAGACAATTGCCTTGGCACTATGCGAAGCCACGATGGCGGTGTGGCGTCCCTTCCCGCATCCTCCTTCGAATACGATCTGGTCTGCGAAATCCCCGGCAGTGAGCGGGGCCACCCAGTCGAAAAATTCCTGTTCGTAGTAGTCGCGAAGATCGCTCCAGCGCGTCCATTCCTCCGCGAAACGTGAGGCCGTCTCGAGTTTAACGCTGGCGAGGTTTGCGGGGAGGAGAATCGGCACGCCGTTGCGGATGGAGAATTGTGAAGGGCAGCCGCGGCAGGCGAGGGTGCCCGCCATGATATGGCCGTCCTCGGGCGTGCGGGACGCATCGTTGCTCAGGGACAATTCGCCAGCGCAATTGGGGCACACAATGAAATTCAGGGCTTCGGGTCGCATCTCTGTAGTGAAAATCCATCATACACCAAGCCTGACGGAGCAGTCTCAAGCCCCGACTCCAGGCAGAGTAAGAAGCAAGGCCTTTATGCCGTTCCAAAGAATCTGGACACCGATGCAAACGAGGAGAAACGAAGAGAGCCGCAAGATGATGCTCATCCCGGTATCGCCGATGATCGCGGCGAGGCGATGGGCGAAGCCGTAGCAAAGATAAATGCTCAGTGCCACGAGCGCCGACGCAATCACCGCGGCGAGAATCGGAAGAAGATTTTGGCCGAGGTGGCGCGGTTCGTTTGCGCCGAGCGTGATGGCCATGGAAATCGAGCCGGGACCGACGGTAAGCGGGAGGGTCAGCGGATAAAAAGCGCTGCGAGAAATGTCCTTCATGTTCACTTTTTTCTGAACGGCCGGGCCGCGATCCACTTCCTCTTTACTCTTGAGCATGGCCCAGCCGTTGGAGATGACAATCAGGCCGCCGCCCACCTGCACAACTGGAATAGAGATCCCAAAGAATTCCAGAATGTGCGTACCGACGAGAAACGAGGCAATCAAGAGAACGAAACTGTTCATTGCGACTTGGCGGGCGAGAATTCTGCGCGCGGAGTCGGGATACTCGCGAGTCAATAGGAGAAAGACCGGGCTGCCGCCGAGGGGATTCACGATGGGAAAGAGGGCGCTGAGGATCAGCAAGGTACCTTTGGAGAATTCCAGCAAGGGTCCTCCGGAGAGGAGAGTATAACTTGAAGCGAAGGTACGGCGGCTTTTGGTTGAAAAGAGGGACCCCCACCCGGACCCCCACCCCCGTGTTTTTTGTAAGTATTGCATCTAAAGGTTTTAGCTTGGCCGTAAGTCTTTTGTCTGCAACACTTGCGGGTAGATCCATAGGTGTTGCAGCTAAAGAACTTCGGCCTACAAGGGGAGACGGAGCTTCGATGAGGCAGAGGGGGAGTGGGCAAGTCCAAGAGAGGAAAGAACCCTTCGAGGCTCAGGTTATACGGGCGAGGATCTGATGCCATAAACACGGGGGGAAGGATAGCATGCCATAATCAAGTTGTTAAGTGTTTTGCAGTGAATAGAAGGAATTGAGGGTTGAATGGCTGCGGAGGCGGATTGATTGGCGTCGGCAGGGGCAGGATGAACGTGAAAAAAGCAAAATCAAAAGCCCCGCCCTCAAGAAGCGAGGGCAGGGCACCCAAATTCGTCTCCGGTTTCTTTGTTCGGGCCACCCGTCCCGGACACGCTCGTTCCGGTCGTTTCTAGCCCGTCTCAGAAGTCCAAGCGCAGCCCAACCTGAATCTGCCGTTGAGCGATCAGCGAATTGCTCGACTGCGTGGGGACTCCAAAGTGGGGATTGAAGACCAACGTCGCGCCTGAGGTCGTGTACATCTGCGTATCGACAGCAGTGAAGTTGGTGTGGTTGAAGAGGTTAAAAGCATCGCCTGACAAAGTGAGCTTCACCTTCTCCCGGACGTTAAACCCCTTCTCTAGGCGCAAGTCCACGACAGCCGTGCGGGGCATTTGGAAAGCGTTTGGCGGAAGGAAAGGCGGACGGTTGGTCCCGCCATCGGCAAGAACGCCGGATCCGCCCGAAACCGAGGTAAACCCTGGCTGTGTGGGCGCATTGCCTTGAATAAGAGGAGTAAACGGAGCGCCGGAGGATACGTTGATGAGCGGTGAAATGGTGAACCCATTCACAAGTTGTTTGAACAAGCGGCTTTCGCCACGGTAAACGTCAGGTGTCCAGACGGCGCCAAAAGAAAAGCGTTCGCGGATGTCAAAATTGGAGCGGCCGTATTCTCCAGCGAGATTAAATGGATTGAGGACGTTGTTCGCCGCCGTGAAGGTCTGTGAACTCTGCCCATAGTCATTCGAGTGTGAATAGGTGAACGAGGATTGGATTTGGAAGCCTTTGTAGAAACGACGATTCAGACCGATCACGAGCGAGTTGTAGGAAGAGTCGACACTGTCGGAAATGTTGGTGATGGATCCGAGAGCGATGTTAGGCCGCCCAGTGCCGCCGCTGGCCGGCTTCTTGCCAGTGGCGTCGGCCTGCACGCCGAAATAGGGAACGGTAAAGGTCTGGCCGATAAAGGCGGAGTTCACAAAAGGACTGCTGACAGTGCCAGAGCCCGGCACCACGGTGTAAGTTGTCTGCAATGTTGTCGCGGCGAGATTCGTGTCCACGAACCGTGGGAGGCGGCGGCCAAGACTGCCAATGTAGGAGAACGAGACGACGGTGTTGGTAGCGATTTGCCGTTCCACTTCAAGGTCAAACTCATGGACGATAGGAAGTTTCGTGTCTGGGGCGAACTGGATGGCGGTGGATCCCGCAGGAGCCGTACCCGAGAGGATGACAGTAGGATAAGTTGGAGCACCCGCCTGACCTTGCACGTCAAAGATGGTGTTTTGCCCCGCAGGGACGGCGGTATTAGCGATAGCGTTGAAGATAGTGGAATTGATGATGCGGCCATAGAAAATGCCGTAGCCACCGCGGAGAATGGTCTTGGCATTTCCAGCCATGTCCCAGGCGAAGCCAAGGCGCGGACCGATGTCAGTGCGGTCGGAGGGGAAAACGTTGGTCGCGGGGAGCGTCGAATTAGGAATCTGGGGCGAGGGCATGATCTCGGTTTCCCAACGCACACCGAGATTTAGAGTGAGGCGCGGCCGGATGTGCCAATCATCCTGAGCAAAAAAAGCGAGGTCGTTGGTGGCGAAACTAAATCCTGGAGTGCCGAAGCCCTGAGCGAAGTTGGCATAGCAGGGAAGTGTGCCGGTCACCGAAGCATCGCTCAGAGCGCAGTTGGGGGCCAGGTTATTCTGGTTGGAGAGGTAATCGGTGATGAAATTAACGCGACGGTTGTAGGAGTAGGCGCCAAAGCCTTCGAAAAGGTTGATGTCGGTATCGTGGACATGATTGAAATCGAACCCAAACTTAATGAGATGGGTGTTGTGGCTCCAAGAGATGGTGTCGGCGACCTGGTTGCGCCGCTCGTCAGGAAAGGACGGCCGGTTGAGGAAGTTGGGCATGCCGAAGGTAAAACTGCCGACGCCGCCGACGGAAATTTGCGGAGAGAACTGGAGCTGGGAAACCGGCTCACCGGCGATGGCGGGCTGGCCGTTTTCGAACTCGAAGTCGCGACCATACTGATAGCGGAATTCGCTGGTAAGGGTAGATGCAATGGTGGTGGTCAGACGAGCGATGCCCCAGTCATCCTTTACGTAGTCGTTGCCGAAGCTCTCGACCCCGCGACTGACAACCGCTGCGGACTGGATGCCTTCCGGGGAATTCCAGCGAAGCCGATTATAGGTAAATGAGGCGTGATATTTGGAATTGATATTCCAATCGATCTTAGGAAGAAGAATGAGCTGATCCCCGCGGCGGGGCACGGTGCCCGTAAGACTTTGCAGAAACGCCACAGCGGAGTTAGCTTGCGCTTGGGTGAAACCACGGCAAAAGAGGACCTGTCCCTCGGTGAAGGTACTGAACTTGACGGTAGCAGCGCAGCTGGCGGGTGCAGCTACGGTGATTGGTGCGAAGACGGCGTTGGGGGTACCGGAGTTCGCACTTGCGGGAAAAGGACGGAGCTGCTGATCGGCGCTGAAGAACCAGAAGAGCTTGTCCTTTATAATCGCTCCGCCAATGCCTCCACCGAATTGATGGCGCTTGTCTTCCGGGAGAAAAGGCTCGCTGGTGGATACGCCGTTGACGAACACCTTGTGAAATGAGAAAGGGTTGATAGCGCCCCAATCGGAGCTGCGATCATACCAAAAGGCCTGTCCGTGAATACTATTGGTGCCGCTCTTGGTTACGGCATTCACTACGCCACCGGCGGCCCGCCCATACTCCGCGGAATAGTTCGAAGTGTTGATCTGGAATTCCTGAATGGAGGCTTCGCTGGTGGAGTAACTGATGCGAGTGCGACCGCGCTCCTCACTGAAGAACGCCTGATTGTTATCCGCGCCATCCACGGTGTTGTTGTTCAGTAACCCGGAAATGCCTCGGAAACTGACAAGGCCAAACCCGCCATCCGGCACCGCTCCCGGGGTACTGAGCGCGAAGAAGGACCAGCGCCGCCCGTTGATGGGCAAATTCTCGATGGTCGTGGAATTGATATTGGTGGTGAAATCCGCTCGATCCGTGACGATCACCGGAGCTTCGGCGGTAGCAACGACGGTTTCCGCTAGCGCCTTAAGGTCAAGCGTCGCGTCGATGGGCGTCAAACGCCCAACCTCGACGGTGATATTTGTCGCTTTGTAACCCGCAAATCCTTTCGCAATGATTTCCAACGAATAGAGGCCGGGCTGGAGAGGAGCTACAGTATAACGGCCGCTGCCGTTGGTTGTAGCTGTTGAAGTGCCCCCTGTGCCAAGATTGCGCGAAGAGACGTTTGCGC
>DATNLB010000725.1:0-2279 GCA_035603095.1 Candidatus Acidiferrales bacterium | reverse complement strand
CCGCAACAATGCCGCCGCCGGCCTGCACGTGGGCTGTGCCGTTCTTGATCACCATAGTACGAAGCGCGATGCAGGAATCAAGGTTGCCCGCGAAATCGAGGTAGAGAATGCCGCCGGCATAAATTCCACGGCGGGTGCGCTCCATCTCTTCGATGATTTCCATGGCGCGAACTTTGGGCGCGCCGGAGACCGTGCCGGCCGGAAAACAAGCCATCAGCGCGTCGAAACAATCCACGTCCTCGCGGAGGCGGCCGCGCAGGCTGGAAACCAGGTGCATGACGTGCGAGTAGCGCTCGACGGTGAGCAATTTTTCGGGCTTCACCGTGCCGTAGTCGCAGACGCGGCCGAGATCGTTGCGTCCCAGATCGACGAGCATGATGTGCTCGGCGCGCTCTTTTTCGCTGGCCAGCATTTCGCGTTCGAGGCGCTGGTCTTCGGCCTCGTCCTTGCCGCGCCAACGCGTGCCAGCGATGGGTCGGTAGAAAACATCGCGTCCCTGGACTTTGACGAGCATTTCCGGCGAGCTGCCGACGACGGAGACGTCGTTCAGTTGCAGGTAGAAAAGATAGGGTGAGGGATTCAGCGCGCGAAGCTCGCGATAGACTTCGAATGGCTCGGCCTGGGTTTTGGCGGAGAACCGCTGGCTCAACACGACTTGAAAAATATCCCCGGCGCGAATGTACTGCTTCGCTTTGCGTACGGCAGCCAGATATTCGGGGCGGCGGAAATTGGAAGTCACTTTCAGCGGACCGCGCTTCTTTGTTTTCGACGGCTTCTTCGGGCGTTCTTCGGCCACGGGCTCATCGAGGAGCCGGCGCGTCTTCTTGATTTCGCGCACGGCGGCGTTGTATTTCGCTCGGAGACTGCCGCGGCCTTGGGTGAAAACATTGCGAACGATCCACAAGCGGTGCTGCACGTGATCGAAAGCAACGAGGCCGTGATAGAACATCAGCATCGCGTCGTACAGGCCGATTTCATCGCGGAGGCGCTTGGGGATGCGCTCGATCAGCCGCACCATGTCATAGCTGAAATAGCCGATGGCGCCGGCAACCAGCGGCGGCAATCCGGGAAGACGCACGGGGCGAAAACGCTCGATGCGCTCGCGCAAGAAGGAGATGGGATCCCGCTCTTCCCAGACCATGCGGCCGCGGCTCTCCAAGACGCACGCGCCGCTGGCGTAGCGGAAAACTTCCTCGGGGTGTGCGCCGGCAAACGTATAACGCGCGATTTTTTCGCCGCCCTCAACGCTTTCGAGAAGGAAAGAGTACCGCGCGCCTTGGGCGATGCGCAGATAGGCGCTGACGGGAGTCAGCAAATCCGCCGAAAAAACATCATAGACGGGGATAAGGTTGCCCTGTTTCGCAAGTCGCTGGAATTCTCGGAAGTCCGGCTGGATCATGGGAGTGAGTTCACAGGTGGCCGTTTTCAGTTTTCAGTTCACAGTCAAAAGAAACCTATTATTACATCACCTGAGGCTAGCGAGCGCGGGACTTCTCTTCGGCGCGCAGGGCCGCGAGCACGGCGCGGCGCATGGGCGCTTCGGGGGCGCGCTTTTCCGTCCAAATTTCCCATTGAGCGATGCCCTGCGAGAGAAACGTCTCGACTCCGGAGACGGTGGCGATTCCTTTTTGCGCGGCGAACTTTAAGAGCTGCGTCCTCCGTGGGCGGTAGATCAAGTCCATCACGATGCGGCAGTGCAACTCGCCGGGCGCGAGAGGCGAAATTCCGCCGCGGGGGTGCATGCCGACCGGCGTGGCGTTGAGGACGGCGTCAAAGAATTCCGTGTGTAAAGCGCGGCGCGGTATTACTTCTCCACCCACGGCCCGCGCCAATTCTTTTGCTGCTTTCTCCCGCCGGGCGCAAATTCCGACCATGGCGCCGGCGCGCGCCAGCGCGAAGGCAGCCGCACGCGCGGATCCACCCGCGCCGAAGATCAGCGCGCGGCACCCTTTGATTTGGAGTTTTTTCTCCAGCGCGCGGAGCACGCCGACGTAATCCGTATTGCGGCCGTGTAGCGAACCGTCACTACGGACCACAACGGTATTCACGGCGCCGATGTCCGCCGCCAGCGGGTCGCATTCCTTCAGGTGTTTGAGGATGGCCTGCTTGTGCGGGATGGTGACGCTGAAACCGCGGACGCCGAATTCCGGAACAGCCGCAAGAAAATCGCCGAGCTGGCGGACCAGGAATGGGAGATAGACAGCATCAACGCGGCGCGCCGCGAAGCCCGTGTTGTGCAGCAACGGAGAAAGAGAATGACCAATGGGATCGCCGATCAC
>DATNLB010000493.1:0-4877 GCA_035603095.1 Candidatus Acidiferrales bacterium | reverse complement strand
CTTCTTGCTTTTGCCGCCGCGGGAGGAGCCGCACCGGAATGGCGTTGGGGCGCCGCGCTGCTCGCCGGTGGAGTCGCTCTCGCTTCGCACGGCACAAAAGCCAGCGCACGGGCCGCCGTCAATGCCAGCCCCGAGCCATTGAGCAACTGGGCATTAAGCTTTGGCGAAGATGTTCTCGCCGTTTGGCTCACCTGGATGGCCACGGCCCATCCGCTCGCGACAACCATCATCGTTGTCGCACTCGTCGCGCTCTCAATTTTCTTGCTCTACCATCTCTTCCGTTTTGCGCGCCGCGCTCTTCAGCGCCTGCTCGCTCCCTAATCTTTAGTAGGGGCGCAGCATGCTGCGCTCCTTGTGACAAGGTTATTCTGTTATTTCACATACGCCGCCAGCCAATCCAAAAACGTCTTGTACCAAAACTGGCTGTTCTGCGGTTTCAGTACCCAATGCCCTTCGTCTGGAAAAACCACCAGCTTCGACGGCACTCCCTGCCGCTGCAGAGCGCTGAAAAACTCCAGCGACTGCGTGTACGGCACGCGGTAATCTCTTTCGCCCGCGATCACCAGCGTCGGCGTCTTGAATTTTCCAAGCTCGCCCGCGTAAGTCACTGGCGACCACTTCTTATAGCTTTCAGGATTTGTCCACGGCGTGCCCTGCATGTCGTGTTCTTCAAACCACAGTTCTTCCGTCGCCCACATCGCCGTCCCGTCGTAGACGCTTGCGTGGCTTACGATTGCCTTGAACCGCCCCGTGTGTGTCGCGATCCAGTCCGCCATGTACCCGCCGTAAGATCCGCCCGCTGCGGCCATGCGCGTCCCATCGATGAAAGGATATTTTTTCAGCGAGTAGTCCACTCCGTTCATCACGTCGACGTACGCTTTGCCTCCGTAATCGTTCGTAATCTCATCCGTGAATTTTTGCCCGTAACCCGTTGACCCGCGCCGGTTGATCATCAGCGTCACGTAGCCCGCCGCGGAAAAAACTTGCGCGTTCCACCGGTAGCCCCACGCATTTGACCACATCGTCTGCGGCCCCCCGTGCAGCAGCACCAGCAGCGGATATCTTTTCGTCGCGTCAAATTTCGGCGGCCGGATCAGCATCGCCTGCACTTTCGTGCCTTCGGCGCCGTCGAACCAGAATGTCTCCGGCGCATTCATCTCCAGCGCCGCAAGAATCGCATCATTCTGATGTGTCAGTTGCCGTACGTTGGAGCCGTCGCTCGATGCCGCGAAAACTTCCGCGGGAAGCCCCAGGCTCGTCCGCTCGAAAACTAGCGTTTTCCCATCAGCGCTAAACGAAATCGCCGTGTTATAGCTATCGGCAATAAGTTTTTTCGGTTCCGCGCCAAAGCGCGCCGCCATCGCGTACACCGGCTTCTGTGTTTCGTTCTCCGCCGTGAAATAAATCGTCTTGCTGTCCGGCGACCACGCCAGTTCCTCCGCGCTGCGGTCAAACGTTTCGGTAAGATTTTCGATTCTTCCCGCCGCGCGGTCGTAAAGCATCACCCGCCACCGGTCCGATTCATATGCCGGCGTGAGCTGCGCGTGATACGCGATGTATTTTCCGTCGGGCGAGTACGCGGGATTTCCGTCAAATCCCGGCTGCGTGGTGATGCGCTTGGCCTCGCCGCCGGCAACCGGAACGATAAACAAATCACCGTTCGTGCTGATCGCCTCCATCTTGTCCGTAACCGCCGTGAAGCACATTTCTTTTCCGTCTGGCGAGAAGTTAATATCTCCTGGTCCGCTCCGCTCATCCGGTGGAACATCGTAGTTCGCGCCCGGCGTCAGATCCCGCGGCGCGGCGCTTCCATCCGCCGGAACCACGAACAAATGGCTGCGCTTCCCGTCATTCCAGTGCGTCCAGTGCCGGTATAAAAGATGCTCCGCCACGTGCGCTTTCACTTTGCTCTTTTCTTTTTCCGCGTCGCGCTTGCTGTTGCAATCGTCGTCTCTACAATCCGGATACACGGAAGAAGTAAACGCAATCGTCTTTCCGTCCGGCGACCACTTCACCATGTCCGTGCCTGTCGATATTTTTGTCAGCGCGTGCGCCTCGCCGCCTTCCATCGAAAGCAAATACACTTGCGATTCGCCGCCGCGCGAAGAGAGAAACCCGAGCGTCTTCCCGTCCGGCCGCCACACCGGCGACGAATCATGCCCGCTCTGCGTCAATTGCATCGCGGCGCCGCCGCCCGTTGACACCATCCAGATGTTGCTCGCATTGCGGTTGGCTTCCATATCCGGCGTCGCCACCGTGTACGCCACCCATTTTCCATCTGGCGACACCTGCGGCTCCGCGATGCGGTGCAACTTGATCATGTCGTCAAAGGTGATGGGATGTCTCGCCTCTTCTTGTGCGGAAATGGCCAGTCCGGCTCCAACCAGAAACGCCCCCATGAAGCCGCACCGCAGAATGATGCCTTTCATCTCGATTCTTCTCCTGTGAATCACCATGAGTCGCAGCGTTTGTAGCAGAATCAGGCCTTGCAGAATCACGCTTCGCAGAATCACGAATAATGTCACGTTTTCCTTCCGAATCCAATAGTCCGGCCCGCGTCTCGCCACTCGCGTAGTTGAATTAGCGCGCAACTTGTAAATGAGTTGCCTGCTTCCGCTCACTTTGCGGCGCGTACTTGCGACTCTGTTACAATTCTTGCCCGGACATCTCATGCCGACGAGCAGCGGACTTTTCCCCCGCAATTTCAAGAGGGCCTATCCCATCGCCGTTCGCGGGGAGGGTTGCTGGATCATCTCTTCCGACGGCCGACGCTTTCTTGACGCTTCCGGGCAGGCCGGGGTCGTTAGCATCGGTCACGGTGTCCCTGAAATCGGCAGGGCCATGGCCGAGCAGTCGTCGCAGATCGCCTTCGCGCACACTTCACAATTTCATACCGCTCCAGCGGAAAAACTTGCCGAGCATTTGCTAGCGATGGCTCCGCCGAATTTCCGCAACGGCCGTGTCTATTTCACTTCCGGCGGTTCTGAAGCCACCGAAACCGCCATAAAACTCGCGCGCCAGTTTCACCTCGAAAGCGGCCAGAAGGATCGTTACCGCGTTCTCTCCCGCCGCCAGAGCTATCACGGCAGCACTCTCGGAGCCATGTCCGTCAGCGGCAACGTCGCGCGCCGCGCACCGTACGAACCGCTCCTCGCGGAATGGGGACACATCGCACCGTGTTTCTGTTATCACTGCCCGTTCGAAAAAACGTTCCCGCAATGCGCACTCGCGTGCGCCAATGATCTCGAAGTCCATCTTCTTCAGCATGAACCCGAGAAAGCCGCAGCCTTCATCTTCGAGCCGGTCGTCGGTGCCACCCTCGGCACCGCCGTGCCCCCGGAAGGCTACGCCGCGCGCATCGCGGAAATCTGCCACAACAACGGAATTCTCGTCATCGCGGACGAAGTTATGACCGGCATGGGACGCACCGGAAAACCTTTTGCTGCGCAGCACTGGAACATCGAACCGGACATCATTCTCGTCGGGAAAGGAATCGCCAGCGGCTACGCGCCGCTCGGCGCGGTTCTCGTTTCCGCGCGCGTCGTCGCGGCATTCGAACGCGGCTCCGGCGCCTTCATACACGGCTTCACTTATCAGGCGCATCCTGTTTGCACGGCCGCAGGCAACGCCGTGCTCGACTATCTCGAATCGTACAAGCTTTTTGACCGCGTCGTTCCCGCAGGAAAAAATCTGCGCGACGCTCTTTCTTTCCTTCAATCGCACCCGAATGTCGGCGATGTTCGCGGCCTGGGGCTTCTCTTCGGCGTCGAATTTGTCAAAAACAAAGCCACGCGCGAACCTTTCCCGAGAGAGAAAAACATCGCCGAGAAAATTCGTCAAGCCTGTCTGGAAGAAAATGTGCTTACCTATCCCACGCAAGGCTGCGTCGATGGCCTCCGCGGCGATCACATCCTTCTCGCGCCGCCTTTCACGATCTCGTCCGAGGAATGCGCGCGCATCGCTCGCGCGCTCCAGTCCGCTTTGGCAAAGGTGTTTCCATCCTGATACGCTGTCTGGCCGTTCTCTTTCGTCGCTGTCTGCGCGGCCGTTTTTTGTGGAGCACAAAATAGCGATGCCACTTCGTTCTCGCAATCTTTACGCCTTCTTCTGTTCCTTCCTCGTTCTTGCTTTCGTGCTTTCCGCTCAGCAGAAGCAGTCCGAACCGCCCCCTTCTCCGATTCTAGGTTTTTCTCCACTGCACGCCGCCGCAGAGCACCACCTCGAATCCACGTTTCAATCAATTCCGTCTCCCGACAAGGCTCGCGAATGGCACCGAACTTTCACAGCGGAACCTCACCCCGCCGCTTCCGACCGCAACAATCAGCTCGCGGACTTCGTCGCGGACGAATGGCGCAAGCAAGGATGGGAAGATGTCACGCTTCGCCGCTACGATGTCTTGCACTCGCGCCCGCGCAGCATCTCTCTTGAAATGACGGAGCCGGTCCACTTCACTGCGTCTCTGCACGAAGATGCTTACGACGCCGATCCGGACACAAAAAATCCCGCCGTCTCCGGCTCTTACTTTGGCTATTCCGCATCGGGCGACGTCACCGCCGAAGTCATCTACGCGCACAGCGGCAATCCCGAAGACTACGATCTGCTGCGCAAGAACGGAATCAGCGTCAAAGACAAAATAGTCCTTGCCCGTTACTCGAATCCTTATAGCTATCGCGGATTCAAGGCGCTCACCGCCGAGCGCGAAGGCGCAGCCGCTCTGCTCATTTATTCCGATCCCGCCGAAGATGGCTACACGAAAGGAAAAGTTTTCCCGCATGGCCCCTGGGGCCCGGAGAGTCACATTCAGCGAGGCGCGATCACTTACGATTACATCGTTCCCGGCGATCCCACCACGCCCGGCTGGGCCTCGGTCCCCGGCG
>DATNLB010000591.1:0-2031 GCA_035603095.1 Candidatus Acidiferrales bacterium | reverse complement strand
CCGGCCGGAGGGGCGGCGACGGAGGTTCCGCCTTCGGAGTAGGCCTTTTTCAAGAATCCTTCCGCGACTTGCTGGGCGCCGCCGGTGTCGTCGTTGGTTTGTTTTGCTTTGCTGTATTCGTTGACGGCGCGCTCGCGCTGCCCCAGCATGTCAAAAATCTTTCCGAGGTAGATGTGACTCCAGACTTCCGACCATTTTTCCGACGGTTCGGGGACGGTTTGCAGCGCTTCGCGGAAGGCGTTTGCTGCCGCCTGATAGTTTTTCTGGTAGAAGAACGCTTCACCCATGCGGAAATTCGCGAGCGGCCGAGCGGGCTGAATCGCAAGCGCGCGCTGGTACTGCGTCACTGCATCGTAAAAGCGGCCCTGTTCGGCGAGATCTTCACCTCGCGCAATGGCCGCGCGGGCCCGCAGCGAAGTGCTTCCCTTTAGGATGACATTGTTGGGATCGACCTTGATTCCGCCGGGCTTCGGCCGGCCAAACGTCTCGACCGTGAACCCCGATTCCGTGCCGATCACGTCGACGGTTTTCTGCTCCGGATTTCCTTCCGTATCGATGCGCAGATCCACGGGCATGCGAAACGTGTCCAGGGGCTGCTTGATCTTGCCAACGACGCGGAATCCCTTCGGCGTGCGGTACACGACGTATTCCAGCGAGAACTCCGGCACGCCGGTTGAATTCAGCCACTGGGCGAAAAAGCCGCGTAAGTTCGGCGGTTCTTGCGGCGGCTTGGCCGCGGCTTGCGCGCGGCGCTCGGCGATGTTCTCAAAATCCTCGTCTCGCGCGCTTTTCTCCGCAAATTGAAAGTAGAAATCGCGCAGAGCGGATTTGAAGGCCACGTCGCCCATTTGCGCCCGCAACATGTGAAAAAGCATCGCACCTTTGTTCAGCACCACCGAGCGGTAGTCGGGGGAGTAAGGAGCCAGCCGTGCGGCTTGCGCGATAGGTGCGGCATCCTCATACATCAACGCGCCAACCGCGAATTCGTCCACGGCCCGGAGTCCCGCTTCTTTGCCGGCGTTTTGCTCGGCATAAAGCGCTTCGGAATACCGCGCCAGTCCATCGCTGATCCAGACATCGCCCGGCGTTGCCGGCAAAACCTGAATGCCCCACCATTGCGAGGCCACCAGTCGTGCGATGGTCCGGTCGCTGCTCTTAGGGTCCCAGATGCGCTGGCTGAGGAGCAAAACTCCGGGCGCCGCGTAATCGCGCAAGGTTCCGTCGGGGAGCTGGATCAGAGTGAAAGTTGGATCCGGGATGGGTCCAAACATGTCCGAAAAAATAATCGCCGAGCGCGCCACGCTGGCGGCAAATTCCTCGGCATTCGCGGAGGAAGCCCGCGGAGCATAGACCGCGACGTTGATTCCTTCCGCCTGCTTTGGATTGAGCTGGAGTTTGCCCGCTACGAACGTGCCATGCGGCGCGGGATTCTTGCACTCGAAGGTGTAAAGCAGCCGCCCGCCTTCCACGGCGTTTTTGCCGGGCATGGGCGAAGGAGCGGAAGCTTTGCCGGTCCCCGCGACGGCAAAGATGTCTGGAACATTCAGCCGGAACGTCGCCGTATAACGGTTCGACGGAAAGTTTGTGAGTGGAAACCACCTTGCCGGGAGCAGCAAGTAAGCGCCATCTTTGTTGATCAGCGCGGCACGCACGCCCGGCACCGGGCTATTCTCTTCATTTACGAGCAACCCCGCATAGGTGTATGTGAGGGTGACGTGGCCGTCGGTGGCCACAGGCGTGGGCAGTTGGACGACAACCATGAGCGGGTTTTGATTATCGCGCTCGAAGGTGAGCGGTTTGCCGTCGGCTCCTCTGACCTCTTTCACGATCAAATTTGGGTGGAGCTCGACGCGCACGCTGCTGGAGGCCTCCACGGCCTTGAAATCGATTTTTGCGGTGGCTGAAATCGATTGTCCAATCGCGTCCAGAGAGGCGGAGACGTCGTAATGTTCGGCGAGGAAATTCACGGGCCGGGGAGCCTGGGCATGGAGCGGCGCGGCAGCGTAAGACAGAAAGATCAGCGTAAAGAAG
>DATNLB010000743.1:0-6072 GCA_035603095.1 Candidatus Acidiferrales bacterium | reverse complement strand
CGCTGTTTGCCCGCTCACGCAACTCCGTCGACTGGGACCGGTACCGCCTGAGCGAGGAACAGCTCCAATTTTTCCAAGAAAATGGCTACCTGAAGGGCGTTCGCATTTTGAGTGACGAGCAGGTGGAAGCTCTGCGCACGGAATTGGAACAACTGATGGATCCGGCCCACGCCGGCCGGCATTTATTCCACGAATACCATTCCAACGAATCGACGGATCCGAACCGCGTCGTTTTTCACGCCCTGGGCGCTTGGCGCGTTCTGCCCGGCTTTCACGATCTGCTTTGGAACCCCGCGTTCCTGGTGCCGGCATCGCAGTTATTGGACGGTCCGGTGCGCTTCTGGCACGACCAACTTTTCTGCAAACCGGCCCGGCATGGCGGTGTGGTGGCCTGGCACCAGGATTATTCGTACTGGACAAGAACCACGCCTTTGGCCCATCTCACCTGCTGGATTGGCTTGGACGATTCCACCCGGGAAAACGGCTGCTTGAATTACGTTCCAGGAAGCCACAAATGGCCGGACTTGCCCAAACCCGTGCTGACTGGGGAAATGGATGGCATCCGCGAAACTCTGCCCGAAGGGCTCAAAGACAAATTCGAGCCCGTTGCCATTGAGTTGAAAAAGGGTGAAAGTTCGTTTCACCATGCCCGAACGATGCACGGTTCGCGCGCGAACGATACGCCCGCCCCGCGGCGCGCCACCGTTATTAATGTTTTTCGCGACGGCGTCATGTCGGATTCTAATGAACCACTTCTCGCGGGCGTTCCCATAATTCCTCGCGGGGACCCGATGGGCGGGCAGTTCTTTCCCCTGTTGTTCGATCGACAGCCGGCGCCGGCCAATACAAGGGAAAGACTAGGAGCCTAGCCGCGAATCAGCCGGGTTATGGCTCGAACAAGAATTTGACAGTGACGGTAACGTGTGCGGCGACAGGCTTGCCCCGCTGCGTGGCTGGTTCGTATTGGTACTCCTTGAGGGCGTCCATGGCCGCGTTTTGCAGGGAAGGCGGCCCCGTGAGCACCTTCATCGTTTTCACGTGTCCCGAAGGGTCCACGACGGCGTCCAGTGTGACGTTGCCCCTGGCAAAATCCCGCAGCGCTTCCGGCGAAGCAATTGCGCGGACCGACTTGATCAGTTTTGGCGGGAGGATAGTTGCTTCCTCTGAAGAAGGCGCTGCCGAATCTGGAGCGGCTGTGCTCGATGGACGCGGCAGAGTGCGCTTCCCGATGGAGGCGGCAGCAACGGATTTTTCCTTCACCACCGCCGCATCTACAGTGGGGGCACGCGGTGCGGGCGGCTCGGGCGCGGCGAGTGTGGAAGGCCCCGCCGCTCTCGCAGGCGCAGGTTGTACCTCGCGCCGCGAAGCTGCGCTCAGCGGAGGCGTAGGAGCGTTGCTGGCCGGTGTTGTCTTGCCGGAATTAGAGTGTGCGTCCGGGGTCGTCTGAATCACGGAGCTCACCGTAGGACCAGGGTGAGCGGCGATGCTGGAGGCCGCGACAGCAGAAATTCTCCTCGGCTGCGGCAGCCTGGGGAGCCAATGCAGGTACCGTGCCGCGCCTCCCGCAGCGAGCAATAACGCAGCAGCAACAAGTCCGATCCGCAGCGCTCCCGGTCGGCCGCTGGCAGCAACTTTTTGCTCGGATTCCGAAGGAGGATCGTGAGTCACCTCGGACGCGGATGAATTCTCCGCCCCGGTCTGCGTTTGGAGCAATTTCAGTTGCTCGCGCAGCGCCTCGACTTGCTGCTTCAAAGCCGTGATTTCGTGCGCGCTGGGGGTCCGCGCCGGCGCGCTTGGTTCGTCAGCGATGACTTCCGCTGCTTGCACCAACTGGGCCGCTTCTTTTTGCTGGGCATTTGCCGGCGAGAGTTCCGGCATTTCGGGAAACTCGATGCCCCAGAATCCTGGTGAGGGCTCGCTGAATTCCACTTCGGCATAACAACTCGTCGGCCGGAAGGCGCGCTTGCGCATCACCTGCGCTACGACTTCGCGGTTGGTTCCCTTGTTGGTAAGAAACAGCAACTGCCCGACGGTCACCGCTGCGGAGAGCCGAATCACTCCGCCATTCTCAAAGACCAGAACCGTGTTCGCCTCTTCCGTGAACAACTCCCGCTGGCTGCCGCTTGCTCCTGGGCGCGCGCCGGTCGCCATCACTGGCACTTCGTAAGCTAGCGGATTCTTCATTGGAGAGTTCTGAGCGCTTGCCCCGGGCGTTGTCGAGGGGCTCGCCGGCGGCGAGGCAGTCGAATGACGGGCGTGAATTGCGGTGGCCAAAATAGGATTGTCCCTCGAGTGCCTGGACGACGCATCCCCAGAATAAGCTCAGGCTGCGAAGAGCCGTCCACGCGACGGCCCGGACATTCCTCTATTTTTACAGCTAGCGACCTCGACGGCCATAGTACAAGCGGACAGTGCGGTGCAAGCTGCCCCAAAGGACAGCACGTTCGAACGATATTGGCAGGACGGCACTTCCGATGCCGTTGCTGGTAGTCAGCGGCTAGTGAGTTGGTTCAAGGACGAGTTTCTGGACGCGCCAGTTCAAAACTTCAGCGACGTAGAGTTCGCTTTCAGAGGGGCAGGCGATTTCGTGAACCCAGCCGAATTGGCCAAGCTGCTTGCCGGATTTCCCGAAAACACCGAGAGCTTTTCCGTCGAGGGAGAGTTTGTAGATGCGGCCGGGGAAACCGTCGGAGCTGTAGAGGACTTGGTTGGGCGGGGGCGTGATGCAAATGGCCCAGGGAGCGCCGGGGGCCATGGTGCCGGTGGTCGCGGTAGGCTTGTTGCCGATGGCGGGACGGGCGTTGGGATCGACGGGAACATCAATGGTGAATTGGCGAAGGAATTTTCCATCAGTGTCGAAAACCTGGATGCGGCGGTTGCCGCGATCGGCGACGTAAATGTTGTCGTGCGCATCGACGGCGATGCTGTGCGGAGTGTTGAACTGGCCGGGCTGGTCGCCGGATTCGCCCCAGGACTTGAGCCAGTTGCCGTCCTTGTCGATTTTGGCGATGCGCGAATTGACGTAGCCGTCGCTGATGTACGCATTGTTTGCCGCGTCCCACGCGACATCGGTGACTTGGCGGAACATGCCATCGACAGGAGGCAGCGGCGGCTTGACGTGCTTGAGCGGCTCCGTGCCTTCGTCGGAGGCTTCCTGCTTGCGGCCGAAGACCATGACGACGCGGCCTTCAGGATTGAATTTGATGACCATGTCGGAGCCTTTGTCGGTGACCCAGATGTTGTCGTTCTTATCGACCTTGACGGTATGGGCGAAGGACCAAGCGTAGAGATTGTGGCCGATCTCGCGGATAAATTTTCCATCTGGAGCGAACTGGAGAAGTTGCGCGGCGCTCGCTCCGTAAGCTGGGCCGGTAGAATTGCTGCGCGAGAAGACAAAGATGTGCCCGTGCGAATTGATGGCGACGCCGGTGGCTTCACCGAGGTGGAGGTCGGGCGGAAGTTTCAGGAAGTCGGGGACCGAGCGGAAACGGATTTCGGGCGGTTGTTGGGCGAAAAGAGGGACAGCGACAAACAGGCACAAAACTAAGATGGAGCGTTTCATGGGATGCAACCTCGGAATTTCATTTGTTTGCACCCGCATCATACGCGGGTTTAGGGAATCAGTCGCCTGCTAGAAACTTGTATTGGGCTTCGGTAAGGGGAACTACGGAGAGGCGGCCCTGGCGAACAAGCGGAGAATCGGCGAAGAGCTTACTGGATTTTATTTGGGCGAGAGAGACCAGTTTGGTGAGCGGTTTTCCGGCTTTGAGCTTAACGGCGGGATTCTTGGTGTTGGAGACATCGACAGAAAGGACCGCGGCGGTGCCGACGGCGGATTTGTGGTCACCGGTTTCGTAAATGATGAGGCGCGTGCCGGGCGTCATTTGGGAAAGGTTTCGTAAGGCGACGGGATTGTGGACGCCGTCCCAGACGGTCTCCTTGTCGCGCTGAAGATCGGCGAAGGAGTATTCGGATGGTTCGGTTTTGAGCAGATAGTTTGCGGACATCGACGCTCACCTCGGTCGTTTGAAGCTTCCTATTCTACATGAGCCGCGATCAAGTCACTTCTTCTTCGTGGGCGTATTCCGCGGCAAGATTTTGTGGTTCTGCGAATACTCGATGAGCTCGGAAAGCCGCTTGAGCTTTGTGTCCTCCCTCTTTGCACTGATGACCCAATAAGTTGTCACTCTCTGGTACCAGGGAGCTTGGGAGCGGAAGAACTCCCAGGCGGGTTTGTTGGCACGAAACTGTTTTTCTTGTTCGCGAGTGAAACGGGGGTTCTTTCGCTGTTCATACGAGTAGATGCTGGATTTTCTTTCGCTGCGCGCGGCAAATGCTTTGAGACCGGCGGGATACATCAAGCGCTGCTTTGTAAGCTTTCGAACGAGGTTGATGTTGATGGAGCTCCAGGTGCCTGTGGGCTTGCGGGGAGTGAAGCGAATTGTGTAGCTGGTTTCGTCGAGGCTCTTTCGAACCCCGTCGATCCAGCCGAAGCAGAGGGCTACTTCTACGGATTCGGGCCAGGTGATGCTGGGTTTCCCGGAATTTTTTTTGTGGAAGCCGACGAATAGTTCGTGGAATTTGTCGTGGTGGGCTTCGAACCAGGCACGGAAGTCCGCGGGCGTTGGGAAGAATGTTGGTTTTGGCGGCATGGCGTGTAGTCAGTGTAAGCGAGGAAATTAACAGATGGGAAGATTATGGCTAACAATTCACGGAACTGGCTTAAATGCAGTGGTGTCTAAGTTAGGAAGATGAAGCAAATGCTTAAAACAAAGCAACGTCCGCTCCTGTTGAGCACGTTAGTGGGAACTGGTCTCGCATTAGCTGGGTACCTGAGATACTCGACCAAGTCTTTTCTTCCTTTGAATACGCATTTGGCGACGCCCTGGCCACCGCTATCCCTTGAGCCCAGCCGCTTCCCCTGTCTAGATTCTCTGGCTGATCGAAGAAGCACAAAACGAGTCGTTGTTTTGCACGGGCTGATTGGAACCTTGACTCCAGTGTTGAACTTCAGTGATTCCCCGAGAGGGAAGTTGTTTTGTCTGTCGAAGTAGGTCGCGGCTTTCTGCATCATCCCATAACGCAACGGATTAGATTTTGGATCGCAAAGAAGGGTGATGTGATCTACGCGAAAATTGTGGAAGGTAACGGTAGCCAAAAACTAGACATGGATGCCCTCGATCTCGTAACCAACCACAAATGCAGACTACAGAACGACGAGAATTGCCACATTCAGTCAGCACACGTGGTTCCTCGTATAGACTGACAGAACGTCTGAACAATTCTCGTCTTAACGATGTCATTCCAACTTTAAGTCAGTTAGCTCCCGTTAGGAAAGCGCACAACCTGAAGGCTGTGCCACTTAGGAGGTGAGTTCCACCGCGGCGGAGGCGAAGATTTTGGTGTGGGCGTCAATGTCGGATTCGGTGGTGGCGGGGGACATGAGGGCCATGTTGTGGAAGGGGGTGAGGAGGACGCCGCGATTCAGGGCGTAGAGATGGAGGAAGCGCTCGAGTTCGAAATCGGCGGCAGCGGCAGATTCGCGGCCGTTGCGCGGAGGCTTTGCGGCGAAAGTGTATTCGGCGCGGGCGCCGAGGCGGATTACGTTCCAGGGGAGGCCGGTGGCGCGGAGATTTTCGGCTACGCCATCGGTGAAGCGCTTGGCTAGCGGGATCATGCGTTCGAATGCGGCGGGAGTGAGGATGTGTTCAAGCGTGGCGCGCATGGCAGCTAGTGAGAGAGCGTTGCCTGCCAAAGTTCCGCCGATGCCGCCGACGTCGCAGTCTTCGAGATGAATGAGGGCAGAGATGCGCTGGGCGACTTCTTCGGAGACGCCGAAGGTGGCGCCGGGGATGCCGCTGCCGATGGCTTTGCCGAAGACGAGCATGTCCGGTTCGAGTTGCCATTCGACGGTGCAGCCGCCCGGGCCGCCGCAAATGGTGTGAGTTTCGTCGGCGATGAGGAGCGAGCCGTAGCGGCGCGCGAATTCGCGGGCGGATTTCCAGTAGCCGTCGTCGGGGAGGATGATGCCAACGTTGGTCATGGCGGGCTCGGCGAGGATGCAAGCGACGT
>DATNLB010000210.1:0-7498 GCA_035603095.1 Candidatus Acidiferrales bacterium | reverse complement strand
GCGCACAATGCGAAATTGTCAGGTCTCCGCCGGTGATCGCTCCCGCAACGAGAAACGTCCCCGCCTCGATGCGATCGGGAATCACCGTATGTTCCGTCCCATGCAATTTCTCCACGCCGCGAATCCGCACCGTCGAAGTTCCGTCCCCGGAAATCTGCGCCCCCATCTTCCGCAGCAGCTCCACCAAATCCGTCACTTCTGGCTCGCGCGCCGCATTCTCCAGCACCGTCTCCCCATCCGCCAGCGCCGCCGCCATCAATATATTTTCCGTACCGGTCACCGTAATTTTTTCAAACACGATATGCGCGCCCTTCAGCCTTCCGCCTTTCGGTGCCCGCGCCTCGATGTATCCGTGCGACGTCCCAATCTCCGCTCCCATTTGTTCCAGCGCTTTCAAGTGCAAATCCACCGGCCGCGCCCCGATCGCGCATCCTCCTGGCAGCGAAACCCGCGCCATTCCCACCCGCGCCATCAACGGCCCCAGCGTCAGCACCGAAGCACGCATCGTCTTCACCAATTCGTACGGCGCCTCCGCGTGATTCAACGTCGGCGCCTCGATCTCGTAGTCGCTGCTCGGGAACTCCGCCACCGACACCTTCGCGTCCATGAACGCCAGCAGCTTGCTCATGGTGATCAGGTCGCGCACCTTGGGAATGTTGTGCAGCGTCACCTTTTCCGCCGTCAGCAATGCCGCCGCCATCGCCGGCAGCGCCGAATTCTTCGCCCCGCTGATCGCCACCGTCCCCCGCAGCGCCTTCCCGCCCTTAATCCGAAATTTGTCCATGCCTTCTCTCTGCGCTGCCTCTGTAGGCGCTGGGCTTTAGCCCGGCCTTTCCGATTCTTCTCTACGGTCTCTGTGTCCTCTGCGTCCTCTGTGTTAATCCTTTCTCTTCATTCCCCCAGCGCCCGCCGCAAATTCCCGCCAGCCCGCGCAATCAACCTCTGCGCCTCCCTCGCCTCCACCCCAAGCTTCAACATCACCAGCGCCACTCTCATATTGTGTCCTGCGGCCCGCAAAGCGTGTTCCGCCGCAGACACACTTTTCCCGCTCGCCTCCGCCAGTATCCGCAACGCCCGGTCCGCCAGCTTCTCATTCGTCAGCATCATGTCGACCATCAAGTTCTCATACACATGCCCCAGCCGCGCCATCACCGCCGTACTTAGCATGTTCAGCACCATCTTCTGCGAAGTCCCCGCCTTCAACCGCGTCGACCCTGTCAACACTTCCGGCCCCACCTCCGGCGCAATCACAATTTTCGCCAGCCGCCCCACCGGCATGCGCAAGTTCGAAGTCACCGCCACCGTCGTCGCCCCACGCGCACGCGCATACTTCAGCGCCCCCACCACGTACGGCGTCGTCCCGCTAGCCGCAATTCCCACCACCACGTCGTTCCGCGCCAATTTCTTCGCGCGCAAATCCCGCTCCCCATTTCGCGTCGAATCCTCCGCCCCTTCCACCGCTCGAGTAATCGCGCGCCCTCCCCCCGCAATCAACGCCTGCACCAGCTTCGGCGAAGTCCCAAACGTCGGCGGACATTCCGCAGCATCCAACACTCCCATTCGCCCGCTCGTTCCCGCCCCCATATAAATCAACCGCCCGCCCTTCCGAATCGCGCCAACTATTGCATCCGCCGCACGCGCAATCGCCGCACTCTCCCGCCCCACGGCAACCGCCACCTTGCGGTCCTCGCGGTTCATCAACCGCACGATCTCCGTTGCCGTCATGCGGTCGAGATTCTTCGACGCCGCATTCCGCTGTTCCGTGCCGCGACGCTCCGTGCGCCCGTGTTTTCTGGATTGAGAAGGCATTGCCGCATTATACAGGCCTCGGAAAGTGTCCCGTGGCACAGCCACTCCTGGCTGTGCGCTTCAGATAAGCGCAATGGATTGAGCGCTGGCACGATGTGTCACCACGCTTCACGCGCACTTCGAAAGATAGCAACTCGCCGTCAACCAAATCACATCACCGGGAATCAGCTATGTTAAAAAGGAGTTGGTTTCGCGGATTCGCCAAAACGGAACGGCTGGAAATCATATTCATGGACGTTCTCAAAAAGCTCTTCGAACAGCATTTTCACGCACCGCCCGAGCGTATCCAGCCGCTCCAGGGCGAACTCGGCGGCTCGGGCCGCAAGATCATCCGTCTTGCCAATGAAAAAATCAGCGCCATCGGCATTCTGTACGGCGTGCGGGAAGAGAACGTCGCCTTTCTCGAATTTTCCAAACATTTTCGCCGCCACGGTCTGCGGGTGCCGGAAATTTATGCCCAAGATTTGAGCCACGGCGCTTATCTCGAAGAAGACCTTGGCGACACGACGCTTTTCGAGTTCCTCTCAAAGAACCGTGTCGGCGGAAACATTGCTCCCCAAGTAGTAGAGGCCTATCGCAAAGTCGTGGCCGTGCTGCCTCGCTTTCAGGTGGAAGCCGGCCGCGACCTGGACTACTCCGTCTGCTATCCCAACCCCAGCTTCGATCGCCAATCCATCGCTTGGGACCTGAACTATTTCAAATATTACTTTCTCCGCCTCGCCGGCATCCCCTTCAACGAACAAGCCCTCGAAGACGATTTCGGCCGCTTGACCGAATTCCTCCTAAGCGCCCCTCGCGACTACTTTCTCTACCGCGACTTCCAATCCCGCAACATCCTGCTGCGCAACGGAGATCCCTTTTTTGTCGACTATCAAGGCGGCCGCAAAGGCGCTCTGCAATACGACATCGCTTCTCTTTTGTACGATGCCAAAGCCGACCTGCCCCCCGAACTCCGCCAGCAATTGCTCGACCACTATCTCGACCGGCTCGCCGGTTTCATCAAGCTCGACCGCGCGGCATTCATGCAGCATTTTTACGCCTACGTTTACATCCGCATCATGCAGGCCCTGGGCGCCTACGGTTTTCGCGGCTTCTACGAACGCAAAGCTCATTTTCTACAAAGCGTCCCCTACGCGCTGAAAAATTTGCGCTGGCTGCTTCACCACGTCCGGTTGCCCGTTCCCCTCCCGGCGCTCATGGACGCTTTCAAAGGCATGCTGGCCTCGGAGAAATTGCAGGCCCTCGCCACCGACGCGGACAATCTCGTCGTGCGGATCTTCAGTTTTTCCTTTCATCAAGGCTTGCCGAAGGACGAAAGCGGCAACGGCGGCGGATTCATCTTCGATGGACGCAGCCTCCCCAATCCTGGCCGCGAAGAGCGTTTCAAGACTCTCACCGGCAAGGACGCTCCGGTGATCGACTATCTCGTTCAACAGGAGAGCGTCCACCAGTTTCTTGCCAGCGTCCTCTCGCTGGTGGAATCGAGCATCAGCAATTATCAGCAGCGCGGCTTCAAAAATTTGATGGTCTCATTCGGTTGCACCGGCGGCCAGCATCGCTCCGTCTTCCTCGCCGAGCAATTGGCCAAGCGCTTGCGCAACAGGAACGGCGTGGAAGTCGCCGTGCGCCATCTCGAGCTGGAGAAACTCGGCAAACGGAGGGCGCTCCAGTGAACTTGAATTCCGAAACTAGACAAATGAAGGCTGATCTGGAGCACTCTCGGCAGATAAAAACCCTTAGCAGGCTGCTCAAACAGCCAACCTGTCCTCCTCCCGTCTTCTCTGCGCTCTCTGCGTCCTCAGTGAACTCTGCGTTAATTCCTGTTCTTTTGAAGTTTGATCGTGCTCACCAATGAAAGCCCCCGCATGAGAGCAATGATCCTAGCCGCCGGCCTAGGCACGCGCCTCCGCCCCCTCACCGACAATCGCCCCAAGGCTCTCGTCGAACTCTCCGGCCGCACCCTCCTGGAAATCACCCTAACCCGCCTTCGCACCTTCGGCATCAACGAAGTCATCGTCAACGTCCACCACTTCGCCGACATGGTCATCGCCTATCTGAAATCCAACAACAATTTCGGCATGCGCATCGAAGTCTCCCGCGAAGATGTCTTGCTCGACACCGGCGGCGGCCTGAAAAAAACCGCCTGGTTCTTTCTCGAAGATCACGCCCGCTGTAATTCCAGCCAAAGGGACGAGCCCTTCCTCCTCCACAACGTCGACGTCATCAGCAACATCGATCTCCGCCGCATGCTGCAATTCCACAACGAACATCACGCTCTCGCCACCCTCGCCGTCCAAAACCGCGAGACTTCCCGCCCCCTCCTCTTCGACGACCACCTCCAACTCCGCGGCCGCCGCATCGACGACAAAGACACCCTCATTCCGATTCCCCACCACGGCGTCATCCCGACCCCTGAAAATAGTGTCATTTCGAGCGAAGCGAGAAATCTTTCTTCCTCCCCACCGCGCGACGCTCGCGCCATGAAACCTGCTTCTGCCGCTCTCCAAGCCCTGGCCTTCTCCGGCATCCACGTCATCTCCCCCCGCCTCCTTCCCATGCTCACCGAAGAAGGCATATTCTCCATTATCCCCTCCTACCTCCGCCTCTCTGCCCAAGGCCAAAAAATCCTAGCCTTCCGCGCCGACAACTACTATTGGCGCGACCTCGGCCGCCCCTCCGACCTAGCCCAAGCCGCCATCGATTTGCAGCAAAATGCTTTTCTGTAATACGCTCGCCGTAGCCATGACTCCCCGTTCCTCGGTCTCTTGCCTCGCAGTTTGTTTCATTTTCTTGTTTGGCTGCAGTATGTCCTCAACCCGCTCACAGGAACGAGTTGCAGAACACTACATTCCTGACGCAGGTTCTGTGGGATTTGACGTCGAACCAGTGCAACGCGACGACTCCTCGCAACAATGGCTTGCCACATACTCATCGCAAGGCAAGATCGCAAAATTCAGAATTGAACTTGGAGCGACCAAACCTCTCAGCGACAAAGAATCGCGAGACTTCGATATCGAGCAAGGGGAAGGGAGTTTCATTGCAGAACCGGGCTCGGACCCGAGCATTCTTCTAGTTGACCTGAAGAAAGCACTTGAGGCCAAGAGGTTCCCCTCAAAGGTTCAACGAGTGCGAAGGATTCCGTTCACGTTCGTAAGTCTCGGGAAGAGCCAATCACAAGCTTCCGATGGCGGGTTCAACGCAAAACCGCCCGGCAATTGGACGCCAATGAAAATCTTCATCGGAGAGGGAGAACAAGAGGGCGACGTGTTTCTTAATCTCAACCCCGTCATCAAGAAGGGCCAGTTTTCCATCAAAGATGCGGACTACGGAGATACCGTGCTCGCCCAGCTGGCTCGAGTGCTGTGACGCTATCTATGTATGATGGCGGGTCGGCAGGACCATCGCACGTGGAGATTGTCGACTATCACTAGGAGGACCGCCATGGCCGTCACTGTAATTCATCCGGGTGAACACCTGGCCGAGGAATTGGAAGCGCTCGATATGAGCGCGGCGGAACTGGCGCGAAAGCTCCGCGTGCCCACCAATCGCGTCACGCAGATTTGCATGGCACACGCTCGATCACAGGCGACACCGCTCTACGCCTCGCTCATTTCTTTGGCACCAGCGCGCAGTTTTGGCTCAATCTCCAAAATCTTTATGACTTGAGGCTGGCCCAGAAAAAGGCTGGGAAATCAGTCAAAGCGTTGCCTAGGCTGAAACGCCGCGAACTTGTCCACGCATAAAGCCTACTCACAAGCTTCCAGCTTTTCCGCCATCTCCAGCATCTTCGTCACGCTATTCCAGTTTCTGCCGGTTCCCGGTGTCTTCAGCATCTTGTCAAGCCTCGCCCACGGCAGTTTCGAGCGTCCTATGCCATTGGGAAAATAGATGTACACCTCGCGCCCCTCAATTCGCAATTCCTCCGGATCGCACTTGATTTGAAGAATCTTCTCCCGAGCCTCCGCACCAGGATCACTGCCAAGAAATGTAACCAGCAGCTTGCCCGGCTCAATCCCGCGCTGCTTTGCGAACGGATTCCTCGCAATCACCTCTCTCATCTCTGTTGCAGTGCGCAAAATCACATCGGGGCGAAACCCGAACTTCCGCTCAATCCCGTCCTCGATTCGCTTCGTGAGCAGCGCGATGTCCCGCTCCTCGGTCCTGAAAATCACGTTGCCACTCTGCACGTAGGTCTGCGCTTCCCGCAATTTCATTGATTCATAGAGCGCACGTAGCGCGTCCATCTTGATCTTGTTGTGGCCCCCAACATTAACGCCACGCAGCATGGAAATAATCGCGGCCATATCGTGCCCCCGGTATGTCTCGCCTATAAATCATTGCGCAGGCTGTCTTGAACCCCTAGCATATACACGCAAGCGGAGCTCACACGATGAAAAAACTCGAATTCGTTTTTTTAATTGCAGCCATGATCGCAACCTGCTTATTCGTGAGTGCCGGTAGAGCGCAAACAACGCGGTGGTCCGAGCAGAAGGCCAACGCCTGGTACGCGCAACAGCCCTGGCTCGTCGGTAGCAATTACGTTCCCAAGTCCGCCATCAACGAATTGGAGATGTGGCAAGAAGCGACCTTCAATCCCGAGGAGATCGACAAGGAATTCACCTGGGCCGAAGCCATGGGCATGAACACCATGCGCGTCTTTCTGCACGACCTGCTCTGGCAGCAGGATGCCGCCGGCTTTCAAAAGCGCATCGACCGGTTTCTGACGATCGCGTCGCGGCATCACATCCGTCCGATGTTTGTGCTCTTCGATTCGTGCTGGGACCCACAACCTCATCTAGGTCTGCAGCATCCGCCGATCCCTGGGGTTCACAACTCCGGCTGGGTACAGAGTCCTGGCGCGGCAGCACTGGCGGACGCCAGCCAATATCCACGGCTGAAGGTCTACGTCCAAGGCGTTGTCGGAGCCTTCGCCAAGGACGACCGCATCCTTGCCTGGGACGTCTGGAACGAGCCCAGTGCCGATAACCTCGGAAGCTATCCAAAGTTAGAACTGAAAAACAAAACCGCCCTTGTGACCGCCCTTTTGCCCCAAGCGTTCCAGTGGGCGCGAGAGGCCAATCCAGTGCAGCCTCTCACCAGCGGAGTCTGTTGTGTGGACACCTCACCCGACGGCGCAAACCTGGACGAACTCCGGCAGATTCAACTCCGCGAATCCGACATCGTCACCTTTCACAACTACAGTTGGCCTGAGTACTTCAAGCGTCAGGTGGCTTGGCTGAAGAAGTACAACCGGCCGGTGATCTGCACGGAATACATGGCGCGTTCGGCGGGCAGCACATTTGACACGGTCTTGCCGATCGCCAAGCAGGAGCGCGTCGGGGCCATCAACTGGGGATTCGTCGCCGGCAAGACGCAGACTTATCTGCCGTGGGAGTCTTGGGAGCATCCCTACATTCTCAGCCAGCCCCCCGTATGGTTCCACGAGGTGCTCCATCCCGACGGAACACCCTACCGCCAGGCCGAAGTGGATTTGATCCGCCAGCTCACCGGAAAGCAGTAGGAGTCGCAACCCCCATGGTTTGGACATGCGCACTCATCACACTGGCCGGCCCACGATCCTTGTCCAGTTCGGCTTTCCATCCGCCAAATACCGCATCGGCGTCGTTCCCAGTTGCTTCCGAAACATGGATATGAACGCGCTCGGACTGCTATAACCTGCCTCCAAAGC
>DATNLB010000707.1:0-5356 GCA_035603095.1 Candidatus Acidiferrales bacterium | reverse complement strand
ATGGCCGTGCTGACCCTGCTGCGCTTTGTCATGGGAGTCGGCCTCGGGGCCGAAAACGTTGTGGGATACTCGACGATGACGGAGTTCGTTCCTCCGCAGGCTCGCGGCAAATGGCTTGGCGGCATGAACGTCATCGTGGTGAGCGGCTTGCCCGTCGCCGCACTCGTGGGAACGCTCATCATCCCGCACTTCGGCTGGCGAGTGATGTTCGCGCTCGGCGGATTGGGTGCGCTGGGCGTTTGGTACCTGCGTAAGGCGTTGCCGGAGTCGCCGCGCTGGCTGGAATCGGTTGGCCGAACTGCCGAAGCGGATGCCCTGCTGCAATCCATCGAAAACGAAGTCTCGCAACAGCACGGTCCTCTTCCCTCTCCCGCGCCGCGATTACCCGCTCATCCGTCTGCCAATCTCAGTTCCCTTCTCAGTCCCGCGCTCCTTCCTCGTATGATCGTCGGCGCCACTTCTCTGATCGTGATGAACACTTTGATCTTCGGTTTCGTGACCTGGCTGCCCTCCTTCTTCGTTCAAGAGGGCCTAAGCATCGTCACATCCTTCCGTTACTCGCTCATCATGTCGCTCGGCGCGCCATTTGGTTCGGCTATCGGTGCATTCACGGCTGATTCCTGGGGGCGCAAACCCACAATCGTCGGCGCTTCTCTCCTCACCATCGTGCTCGGTGGCATTTATCCGTTCGTCCATCAGCCGGTCGCTTTGATCGTTGTCGGTTTCTTATTGACCGTTCCCATCTACATCCTCGTCGCTACGCTTTTCGCAATTTACATTCCGGAATTGTTCCCTACGGAAGTTCGCCTGCGGGCCTCTGGTATCTGCAACACTTTTGGGCGTGCCGCGACGATTCTCACGCCCTTCCTGGCCGTCACCCTTTTCCGGTCGTACGGGATTCGCGGTGTCCTCAGCCTGATGATCGGTTTTCTGCTCGTGCAGATTGTTGTCGTCCTCCGCTTTGGCATTGAGCCCAAAAAGCGGCGGCTTGAGGACATGGAATAGGACTAAAATGCAGGGCGGTTCAGGAGGAAATTCAATGAAGCGCGCGGCTATCTGTTCTCTGTTCGTATCTCTCGTCGCTGTTTGTTCCATCCCTGCGCAATCCAAACTCTCCGCGAAGTGGGAAGAGCTGACTGCCGCGGAGTTTCGCGACGCCATTCAGCTATCCAAAGGCACGTGCCTGCTGCCGTTCGGCATCCTGGAAAAACATGGGCCGCACCTGCCGCTGGGCACGGATCTTCTCAACGTGCGGCACGCCTCCTTGCAAGCAACGCAGCAGGAGTACGCCGTCGTTTTTCCGCAGTACTACTTCGGACAAATTTTTGAAGCCAAGCACGAACCCGGAACCATCGCTTACAGCATGGAACTCCAGTTGAAGCTGCTCCAGGAAACGACCGATGAAATGGCGCGCAATGGCTGCAAGAAAATCCTCATCGTTAACGGCCACGGCGGAAACGGACATTTACTTCCCTTTTTCGCCCAGGCGCAACTCGATCGCCCGCGCGACTTCGTCGTTTACGTCCTCGACGGCGAAAGGAGCCGCCCCGGCGGGCCGCCAAAAAAGTCAACCGGCATCGATTACCACGCCGGGGAGAACGAAACCTCGAACACCATGGTCTCCCGGCCTGACCTGGTGCACCTCGATCGCGCGGCCAGCGAATCCGGCAACGACCAGAAACGCTTGAACTTGCCGGACGATGTGTACACCGGCATCTGGTGGTACGGCCGCTTTCCGAACCATTACTCCGGTGACGGTTCGGTCGCCACCCGGGAACTCGGCGTGTGGAACATGAACAATTGGATCGCCGCCACCGTCGAGGCCATTCGCGGCGCAAAGGCAGACGATCAGAGCCTCAAGCTCCAGAACGAATTCTACGAAAAAAGCAAGCATCCCCTCGATACGCGGCCCTGATGCGCGGCCCTGACCCGCGCCTGCGGCACCTCACAAACTGGGATAATCGGTTAATTAGAAATTGTCAGCGAGACTTGCGGAGTTGTTCCACCCAGCGGGAAAGCACGCCATTGTAGGGCGCCTCGACGTCCATGAACTCAACGCCCATGCCGATCCGCGGCTTCACAATGCGCACCACGGCCAGCGCTTCCACCCTTTGGTCTTTCCGCTTGAGTGTGATTCTAATGCGGGCATTCAATGCGAAGGGCCGGCTCGTACAGATGAACGCGCCGCCCATGGAAATGTCGGACGTAACGCCCACTGCCTTTGCGCCGCTCTCCAGGTCCAGCATTTCAACGTCCGCCGCAAACGGATAGCGAATGCAGTAGCGACGGTCGCGAAGAGACATCCCCCGCGCATCGCCTTTCAAGGTTCGGTCGTCCATGGAAATGACGTTGCTCACAGTCGTATACGCCGGACTGCAATCGGCTTTGGTTACCGGGGGCGCGTCCGGTACCTATTAGTTTGCCCCAAACAGCCCGTGGCCTGGCTTTTCAAACGATCTTGAATGCCAAAAAGATAATACCTGCAAGGTCTGTCATCACCACGCATTATCCGTACACGATATTACTTGGAACGACAAACCAGCGTTTCTCCAAACGGCCCGCCCTGTCCCGGCGTGCTAGCCTGATTGCAGGTTTCTCTATTATCGTGCCATGACTACACTCTCCGATGGATTGCGCCAAAGCGACCGCGTGCGATTCCGCATGCCCGTCGAGGTCACATGGCTCACCTCCGCTGGCGTCACCGTCACGCACAACGCCGAGACGCTGCTCGTCAGCCGCAACGGCGGCGTCCTCCGCTTAACCGAAAAACTTTCCATGGGCCAGGAGCTGCACTTGCGCCGCGACCTCGAAGGCGACAACTGGAAAAAGACCCGCGCCCGCGTCGTCGCCGAAATCGACCAGGACCCGCCCAATAACTTCCTTTACGCCATTCATATTCTCGAGCCGCGCTCCGACTTCTGGGACATCGAGTTCCCCGCCCCGCACAAAGCCGAGGAAGCCCTCGCTCGTCTTCTCATGGAGTGCAGCTTCTGCCAGCGCCGCGAAGTCGTTTATCTCGATGAGCTGCAGTTGAAATCTTTCGAAGTCCGCAAATGCGTCGCGCGAGTCTGCAAGCTTTGCGACTCGCCGTCCATCTGGATTGAATCCCAATCCGAAATCCGCGACCCTGAAAATGACGCGCCCGGCACCGCCGTCGAAGAACGCGTCATTCCTCGCCGCAACCGCACGCGCATCAAAGCTCGCGTCCTGGCCTGCATTCGCCACCGCGGCTTTCAAGAAGAAATCGCCGTCTGCGAAGATCTATCCAAGGGCGGCCTCAGCTTCCGCAGCCGCAATCAATATCCCGAAGGCACCCGCGTCGAAGTCGCCGTGCCCTTCACTCCCGGCACCGGCGCCATCTTCGTCCCCATCCGCATCGTCTTCTCCCAAGCCATCCCCTCCGCCGGCCTCCATCGCCACGGCGCCGCCTACATCAAGCCCCCCCTCGATATCTAATTCCTCCGCGACATCTACTCGCTCGGCATCTACCCCACTCGACTTACACTGTAGATTGATCCTGCCGCCCCCAAGTCCACGGCCTACCTGTCCTTTTGGCCAGGGGGCCTCAGCCGCGGCTGTACCAAATTGTCCTTGCTAGCCATAATTGCCTGGGTCAGAATACAGCCCCAAATCCTACCCAGCAATAGCCCTCATTCCCAATTCTTGGCGTGCCTTTGAAGGAGGAGCATCCATGCGCAAGGCTATTTCGTGTCTCGGACCGATTTTGTGTGTCGTCATTATGCTGGCCGGATGTGGGGGCAGTGTAAGCTCGCTGCAAACACCTTCGGGGACAAACATGGCCCAGGTTTCTCTGACTATCCATGACAGTCCCCCGATGGGAGTGACTGTGCTCTCTTTTGAAATTGAGGTGACGGGTGCTACTCTTCAACCCACCGGTTCCAGCACCCAGCCGGTTTCACTGCTCAGCGAGCCCCAGGACATTGAGATCGAGCATTTGCAAACGGAGTCGGCACTCTTGGCGAGCCGGAGTGTCCCAGCGGGGACCTACAGCAGCCTCGTGGTTACGTTTGCAAACCCTCGAATGACGATCCAAAACCAGACTACGGCGCCGCTCACCCTCGGAACGCAAATGTGCCCCGTTCAACAAGTGTGTGAATTCGATCCCAAGCTCAATCAATCCTCGGTGACCGTGCAAGGGTCGCCGTTCCCGATTATGCTGACCATGAACTCCCCGCTGGTTCTGAAAATGGACTTTAATATAGACACCTCTATTCAACAAAACGACCTTTCGATAACTCCCACGATCAGCGTGATGCAGCTCCCGCCGCCGAATTCCAGCGGCGGAACCGAGGGCGATGAGGATATGGAGCTGATCGGCAAGGTAACGTCGATTCCGTCATCGAGTACCTTTATTATCCAGAGCGGAATGAACGGCCCTTCCTTTACTATCGCCACCGACACCAACACACAATTCGATTTTGGAACGTCTTGCAGCGGCGAGAACTTCTCCTGCTTGCAAACGGGCCAAATTGTCAAGGTGGACGCCAAAATGAAGCCGGATGGATCACTCCTCGCTTTCGAAGTGAAATTCTTTCAGCCGCCCAACCAGATGTCTTTCGCAGGCACGGTCACCTCGGTCAGTACGAGTAGCTTCCAGATCGTTCTCTTCGATGAGGAGTCCTTCGGCGGTGGAGACGCGATGGGAAGCCTTTCGATGGGCGCATCCTTGACCATCAATCTCGCGTCCCAGACTACTTTCTCCATCGACACCAGCGGCTTCATGTTTCCCTCAGGTCTCAACTTCGCAAGCGCCGCTGACCTCATGATTGGGCAAGAGGTCCGCCTTCATCCCACCGGAGCCCCGACCGGCATGCCTCCCAGCCTGATGATCACTGTTGACCAGGTGCAGCTCGAGCCTTCTTTCGTAACCGGCGCCGTCACGGTCGTCAACACTGGCGGCAACCCCCAGACGTTCACTCTGGGCAACCTCCCCTCTTTTTTCACGAATGCGGGGATCACCTCGATCCAGGTAGATGTCCTTGCCACAACCCAGTTCGAAACGGAAGAAGACCAAACCTTTTCCGGCCTCAGTTCTCTCAAGCCCGGGGACATGGTCTCCGTTCGTGGGCCACTCTTCAAGACTGCGACCATGCCAACCATCGCCGCCGAAAAGGCGGTCAAGCGCTCTACGTCTTCTGGCACCAGTGACTAGCCGTAAGTCATCTGATCTTGCGGTTCCCCTGGGGCGCTGGCTTTCATGCGGCGCCCTTCGTTTTTCTGCCTGAATAGACGACGGCGCCGCCTTTGCCGATCAATTGCCCAAATCGAAGAACTGCCCCATCTTGCGGAACTTCTCGTAGCGCGCCTGAAGCAGTTCACGGATGGGCTGATTCGT
>DATNLB010000110.1:0-3258 GCA_035603095.1 Candidatus Acidiferrales bacterium | reverse complement strand
GCGTTGCAGTCTATCCCCATGACGGGGAAAGAATCGAAGCCCTCTTACGGAAGGCAGACGTGGCTATGTACGCCATGAAGGCCAAGAAACGCGAGCTTCTTGACGCAAGGCAGCGCGTTGATAGTCAAACGTAGACGCGCTTCTGCCGAACGGGCCGTGGGCCAGGCTGTTGAATTGGGTGGCGCTCGATAAGAGCGAAGGCGTTGTCAAGAGACACTTTTCCCTGCCATGCCTTGCAGCACCGCGTTGTTGCCAGAGTGGTTGAGGAGAAGGCACAGAGAGATTCGCCAAAGACGCCGCACAGAGAACCAACAGGAGTCCATCGACTAGCGTCAAAGAAGCTTTTCTAAACAGGTTCTTGTAGTTGGCCATGCAAAACCCATAACAAGAGCGAAGACTCTACTCCTTCTTTGCGTCATGGTCCTGGCAGCGGATGAAGCGGGAGCCCCGTCAAGCGCGCGATTCGAGAAAAATCTTTGTCGAGAGTGAACACGCTGGCGCGATGCTCCAGGGCAATCGCCGCGATGAGGGCATCAATCGTTGTTAGACTCACACGTTTGGTGCGCCCCAGCCGGAAAATCGCCGCCGCATCTCGGTAGGTCCGGAAGCCGCGTGGCTCGAGCATCTCCCACTGGGAAAGATAGTGCTCGATCCGGCTGGCATCTCGCGTGAGGCCCTGAAGGATCTCGGCGACCACCACCCCCGTCAGAGCAAAAGGCTCGGCGTCGCTGATCATCCGCCGCAACTCATCTCCCGCGCGGCCGGGGGCTGAACTGAAAAAATCGATCCACACCGAGCTGTCCACCAGGATCAACCGCGGTTCCTGCGCATGGCCTTCAAGTCACCTTTCCAGATTCCCGTTCCATAATGCCGAAGGATGCCCTTGCGGCTTTCCGAGCGCACCAGCAGTTCCAGAGCCTTGTCCACGATTTCCCGCTTGGTCTTAAGCCGCGTCAGCTTGCGCGCCTTGCGCACCAGACTCTCGTCAATCTCAATGTTTGTTCTGCCCATACCGAAACTATACACCATTTCTTGAGAATGTGGTGTATGTTTCGATGGGGACGCCTGGGACTGCCTGACAGAGCTGCGCTCGCTGAAGTAACCGCTTGAGGCGGCGTGATTTGAGATTCTTGGGTTGACCGATTGCCGATTCAAGTCAAGAATGATTGGATCATGGCGCAAAAACTATCGGACAAAAAACTAGCGGTTCTGGGCACAGGAAAACTCGGTGGGATCCTGCTGCGAGCCTATCTGAAACAGGAGCTTTTCTCGCCGAAGCGGGTTACCGCTACTGTGAAGCACAGCGAGAAGGCCACGGCGCTGGCGAAGGAACTAGGTGTGTCTACGACGACCGAAAACCGCCAGGCGGTGCACGGAGCGGACATCGTGCTTCTCGGCGTGAAGCCGCAAGTCGTGGGCGAAGTGTTGAAAGAAATTGCGCCGGAGCTGAACGAAAAAACGCTGGTGATTTCCGTTGCCGCGTCGGTGCCCACGAGCTACATCGAGCAGCGTCTCGAAGGAAAAGTCCCCGTGGTGCGCGCGATGCCTAATACGCCTTCGGCAGTCGGTTGTGGAATGACGGGAATTTGCCGCGGTGCGCATGCAGGGGCGGAGCACCTCGAGATGGCACGCGCGATGTTCAACGCCGTCGGGCGCACGGTGGTCGTCGACGAAAAAAATATGGACGCGGTGACCGGGCTTTCAGCAAGCGGCCCGGCGTATGCCTACATTATTCTCGAGTCGCTCGCGGAAGCTGGCGTCAAGGTAGGTCTGCCGCGCGATGTGGCGACGCTGCTCGCAGCGCAGACCATGAAGGGCGCGGCGAGTGTGGTTCTGGAAACAGGCGATCACCCTGCATTGCTGAAGGACGCCGTGACGACACCCGCGGGCTGCACCATCGACGGAATTATGGAATTGGAAGAAGGCAAGCTCCGCGTGACGCTCATCAAGGCGGTTGTGAAAGCCACCATCCGCGCCGGGGAGCTGCTGTTCGAGAAGTAAGCCGGCCCCGGGATTGACAACGGTGATAGGATGCTGCCAGTGGGGTATTGATGCAGAGCGCGTACATTCCTGTGTTGATTTACGCCATGCTGGTGATCGCGTTTCCTGCGGTAACATTGGTCCTGGCAAAGTTCATTCGCCCGGCATCCACCTCGTTCGGCGCGAAGCTCAAGCCTTATGAGTGTGGGATCCCTCCGGAGAGCGATGCGCGCGGACGGTATTCGGTGCGGTTTTTTATTGTGGCCATGCTGTTTGTAATTTTCGACGTCGAGACGATGTTCCTCATTCCTTGGGCGATTCTGTACAAAGGGTGGGTGGCGGCTCACCAAGGAGTGTTCGCTCTGGTTTCGATGGTAATGTTCCTCGGAATCCTGCTCGTCGGGTATTTGTGGCTATACAAAAAGGGTGCTCTTGAATGGGCGTGAGCCGCAATTTCCTCCTCTCCCCAACACCCCTCCTCCCGTGCGCAAGTGGTTCTGATTGACTAGGTTTGTAGCGTGTGTTAGAAACGCGGCGTTTGAATTTTCGGCTGCTCCTCTGTCGCAGATTGTGAACGGTAGCTGTTCACCGCAGCCTGTCGCACCCTGGGTCCATGGCTGACGAGCCCAAGGAACCTAAACCGCCTCAAGTCCCCACGGGCGATAAGCCCGTAAGCAGTACAGCCGCGGTGTCAATTCCCCCTGGCAAACCTGCGGACGCGAAGGCGCCCGCTGCTCCTCCGAAACCGGCGGCTCCCGCCCCTCCCAAACCGCCTGTGGTGTTGCAGACTCCACTCGACAACGAATTCGTCACGCGATTTCGCGCCAAGTTCGGTGCGGCGCTTTTGGAAGCAACTGAGGATCGCAAGCAGGCCATTCTGACCGTGGACCGCGCCCGCTTGGTGGAGATTGCGCTGCACCTGCGCGACGAAGAAAAATTCGACATGCTCGCCGATTTGACGGCGGTGGATTGGCCGAAACGTGAGAAGCGCTTTGACGTAGTTCTCAATCTATACTCTTTCGCGAAGAACGAGCGGCTAAGGGTGAAAGTGTGGGCGGCGGACGCTGAAGAGGTACCGAGTGTCGTGAGCGTTTGGCCTACCGCCAATTGGCAGGAACGCGAAGTGTTTGACATGTTCGGAATTGTCTTTTCCGGGCACCCAAATTTGAAACGCATTCTGCTGCCGGACGAGTGGCAAGGCTATCCGCTGCGGAAAGACTACGACATCTTGCAGCAGGACACGGCCTGGGTCCGGGAGAATCTTGGAATTGAGAGCGG
>DATNLB010000457.1:0-7989 GCA_035603095.1 Candidatus Acidiferrales bacterium | reverse complement strand
GCCGGCGAATGTGGATCCGCCCGCGGGCTTGTCTTCGATAAAGATGCAAACTGCGCAGAAGCAGTAGTTCAGCGAGGCATCCCTGAGCCTATCCTCAGGGTCTGGAAACGCTCGGAATCTTCTTCGGCGCTGCGTGACCTTCCTGCCGCCAGTCCAATTACGAAACGGGCCGCCGCTTCCCGGGCCACAACTCGCCGCAATCTGCTACGATTCCGGCATGAGAAAAACAGCCATTCTTAGCTGTGGCGTCGCGCTGTGCGCCCTTTCCGTTGGGAGCGAGGCACGGGCGCAGACGGATGCTGGCGCCCTCGAAATCATCGCCCGCATCACGCCGACGGGAGCGCGCCCGGAGCCCGTGCGCCAATTCACGTTTTACATCCTCACCAAGAGCTACTCGGAGATCGTCAAGGAAGTAGAAGAGAAAGACCCCATCCCGCCGCGCGATCAGTTTATCGATGACCTCAAGGTTTCTCCCGAGCTGCGCTCCTGGCTCAAGGGCCATGACACTCTCGACTTCACGGAGCCGGGATTCGACAAACTGCTTACCCCGGATGACATCCTCAACGTTCCGGAATTCCTGCTGGCCTACCAGCGCACGAACAGTGGCGGCGTGACCAACGGCCTGCCGAAGCCAAAGTATACGGATGCCGACAAAACGGAACATCCCGAGAAATACGAGAAACTAAAACAGGATTATCTGGCTAGCCTCAAGAAATTCCTCCGCTCGCGGCCCGAGACCATGTCCGGTGTCGAACTCGAACTGGACGCCGTCAACCCGCAGCGCAAGTGGGCCGCGCTCCAAAACGATCGCCGCAAGCGCGTCCAGCGCGTCGCCCCGGACGTGGCCCAGCTCAAGTTTCTCGCCGCCAAGGCGGATACCGATCTTGAGGGGCGCGCCTCGCTATCTGGTGTTGCTCCTGGCGACTATTGGATAAGCTCGCTCAATCTGGACGCCGACGCCGGAGACATGCGCGTGCGCTGGGATGTTCCCGTAAAAATTGATCGCGGCAAAACCATCCGCATCGAACTGTCGAATTTGAACTCCATCGACGCACGCAGATCCGCTCCCTAGCGCCTTCGAGCGCCGCCATGGGCACGCCCCTAAACTGGATTGCCTTCAATCTCTTCATCGCTATTGCGATCGCGCTGGACCTTCGCGTCTTCCACCGCCGCCCGCACAAGATCAAGATTCGCGAAGCTGCCATCGCCAGTTTTGGCTGGATCGCAGTCTCCGTTCTCTTTGGATTCGGAGTGCTCTATTTTTATGGCGGCCAGCCGGCCCTGGAATTCTTTACCGGCTATCTGCTCGAAAAGGCCCTCAGCGTCGACAACCTGTTTCTTTTCCTGGTGATCTTTCGGGCGTTTGCGGTGGACGACCGCCTTCAGCATCGCCTCCTCGAATGGGGCGTGGTCGGCGCGCTGGTCATGCGTGGGGTGATGATCGCGCTGGGCGCCGCACTGATCGTGCATTTTTCCTGGGTGCTGTATCTGCTGGGAGCATTCCTCGTCTATGCCGGCTTGCGCATGCTGTTTTTTAATAAAGGAGAAATTCATCCGGAACAAAGCAAAGTCTTCCGCTTCGCCAGCCGGCGTCTTCGTGTAAGCCGTGAATATCACGGCGAGCGTTTTTTCGTGCGCAACGGGGGCAAGTTGTTCGCCACTCCGCTGTTTCTCATTCTGCTTGTCGTGGAAATCACGGACGTCACCCTGGCCGTCGATTCCATCCCCGCAGTCTTTGGCATTACGCGCGACCCATTTATTGTGTACTCCTCGAACGTGCTCGCGATTCTTGGCCTTCGGGCGCTGTACTTCCTGCTGGCGGGGGTCATCGACCGTTTGCGTTTTCTGGACGAGGGGCTGGCGGTCGTTCTGGCATTTATCGGCGGAAAAATGGTCGGCGAGCCCTGGCTGCACATTCCAGTGAGCGTGTCTCTTGGCGTTGTGGGAGGCGTACTGCTGACCTCGCTCCTGGCGTCACTACTCATTCCGCCAAAGAAAAAAACCTGAGACTTATTCTCCCTCAAACATCAGTTCATCGATGTAGCACCACATCCAGTTTTCGCCCGGCTCCTGCGACCGCACAATCGGATGCTTAGTCGCATGAAAATGTTTGGTGGCGTGCTTGTTCTTGGAGGAGTCGCAACAGCCGACATGGCCGCAGCTCAAACACAGGCGAAGATGCACCCAACTGTCGCCCATCTTCAGGCACTCCTCGCAGCCCTTGGTCTTTGGCTTCACGCGCTTAATCTGATCGAGGTGGGTACAGTTTTCAGCCATAGTTGTCTCCTGCGGAATCAGACCGCTGCTTGAATTGGAATTCGCACCTGAAATCGCGTATCTCCTGGAACTGATTTTACGGTGATGAGCCCGCGCATTTTTCTTACGATACGGTGCACCACGTCCAGGCCTAGCCCGGTTCCCTCGCCCACGCCCTTCGTCGTAAAAAAAGGCTCGAAGATGCGCGATTGCACCTCGGGCGGGATGCCCGGGCCATCGTCGGCGATCTCCACAAGCACGTAATCATTTTCGCGGACGGTGCGCACGAGAAGTTTTCCTTTTTCTTTCATGGCGTCGACGGCATTGTCGATCAGATTTGTCCACACCTGGTTCAACTCACTTCCGTAAGCCATCACCTTCGGCAAGTCCGGAGCATATTCGCGGGTTACCAGGATGCCGCGCTTCAGCTTGTGATGCATGATGATGAGCGTCGTTTCCAGGCTGCTTTTGATGTCCACTTCCTGCAGCGGCGCCTGATCCATGTACGAATACTCTTTGATCGCTTTGATGAGATCGGAAATGCGCGCCGTGCTGTTTTCGAGCTCGGCGGCGATGCGCTCCATTTCGAGGAGCGTGGCGAACCGCGTCAGTTCGGCGCCAAGTGAAGTTCCGGCGGCTTCGGCAAAACTTTCGCATTGCGCGTCCGTCAAATTCGCATCGGCGAGAAGCGGCGCCAGTTTCCAGGCATCGGCAACGCTGCGCCGTTCCAGCCAGCTTTGAATGGCTTCCTCCCGCTCTACGCGCGCGAACTCATCTTTGTATTGAGCGGGCTTCAGCGCGGAGCGAATCTCCTCTTCGCGCTGCGCCAGCAAGCCGCAATCTTCCGGACCCAGGGTCGAGCTGCGGCCGGCGACTCGCAGCCGCTGCAGGCAATCGCGCAGCGCCGCCGCCGAGCGGCGCGCCGCGGCGGACGGATTATTCAGCTCGTGCGCCAGTCCTGCCGACAATTTTCCCAGCGCGGCCAGTTTTTCTCTTTGCTGCTCTTCCCGCGTGACGTTTCGAACGCGATCCGTCAACAACCCAACCAGGCGCTGCGAGAGCTCCGGCATACGTTGAAAAAGTTCCGAAAACTTGCTGGCGGGAAACGCCAGCGCGCGAATAGGAAGCACCGCGCGCCCGGTCACGCCGACCACTTTCATTCTGGAGAAAGGCAAGAGCCCGGTCACCTCGCCGGCGTGAACGGTGAAAACCGGGCCATCCTGCGGACCATTCTCCCGCCGCGCCCGCATCTCTCCTTCGAACATCACCAGCATGGTGTCCGCGGGAGTATCTTCCTTCACGATAATTCCACCCACCTCGACGCGGAGCTCTTGCGATTGTGCGACAAACCACTCCAAGTCGGCCTGGGGCTGGTCCACGAATGCGGGCACTTTGCGTAAATCCGCAACCAGCGCTTCGAGACGCGCTTGTTCCTGCGTTCCGCTCATAGGCGTTCCGCTCTCCAGATCTTCTGAGTCATTGGACCTTCGCCAGATACTGGTGCATGAACTGTACGACGACAGCGCCTTCTCCCACGCCGGATGCCACGCGCTTCACGGAACCGTGACGCACGTCACCGACGACAAAAATTCCGGGCACGTTGGTTTCCAGCAATCCGGGGTCGCGATCGAGCGTCCACGATGCCGGCCTTTTTCCGTCGCGGAGAAGGTCTGGACCGGAAAGAATGAAGCCGCGCTCGTCGCGCTCAATCAAGCCGCCCATCCATTCCGTGCGCGGCTGCGCGCCGATAAAAATGAACAGGCTTGAGGCGGGCAGCTTCTTTCTTTCTCCCGAAGGAGAGCACTCGACGGTAATTCCCGTGAGCCGCGATTCTCCTTCGACTTCTACGACGCTGGTGCGCGGCCATACTTCGATATTCGGTGTTTTTTCGATTTGCTCGATCAAGTAGTGCGACATGGTCGCGGCGAGCGACACGCCGCGCACCAGCATCACCACCTTCTCCGCAAACTTCGAAAAATGCATGGCCGCCTGCCCGGCGGAATTCGCGCCGCCGATGATATACACGGTTTCGCCTTTGCAAGCCAACGCTTCGGAGGTTCCTCCGCCGTAATAAACACCCGCTCCTTGCAATGGCGCAATCCCCGGAACGTCCAAGGTTCTCCACTGAACGCCCATCGCCAGAAGCAGCGCGTTGCACGAAATCTCCGAACCGTCCGCAAGCTTCAAAAACCGATACGGGCCCTCTGCGCGGAGGCCCACCGCTTCCTGTGGCGAGAGGATCTCCACGCCGAAGCGCCGCGCCTGTGCGACGGCACGCCGCGCCAGGTCCAGGCCAGTGAGTCCGGAAGGAAACCCGAGATAGTTCTCAATTCGAGAACTAAGCCCGGCTTGGCCGCCGGGGGCTTCGCGCTCGACGATCACCGTGCGCAAGCCTTCGCTTGCCCCATACACAGCGGCGGCAAGCCCCGCCGGGCCCCCGCCCACGATGGCAAGATCGTAGAAATTGGTTTGGGCATGCGTGCGAAGGCCAATTTTATCCGCGACAGCGGGCAGCGGCGGCTCCGGGAGGCGCGTGCCATCCGGAAAAAGGATCAGGGGAAGTTTGTCGGCTTCGGGCCCAAGTGAATCAATGAGCCCCCGCACTTCGGGATCGCTCTGCGCCAGCTCGACGTCAATCCACTGATAGGGGACCTGATTGCGCGCAAGGAATTCGCGTAGCTCATAGGAACGATTCGACCAGCGTGTGCCGAGCACGCGAATACCCTCGTAGAGCGGGCGATACGTCGCGGTCCATTCGTGCAGCAGGTCGTCGATAGCGGGAAAAAGTTTTTCCTCCGGAGGATCCCAGGGCTTCATCAAATAGTAGTGCACGCGCGCCTCGTTGATCGCATCGATGGCCGCGTTGGTGTCCGCATACGCAGTGAGCAGCGCGCGCTTGGCAAGCGGGTGCATCTCCATGGCTTCGGTAAGGAAATTCACGCCGTCCATTTGGGGCATGCGTTGATCGGCAAGCAACAGAGCCACGGGATTGTTGCGCGCTTTCAATTCGCGCAGCGTGGCGAGGCCGGCGCTTCCGGAATTCGCGCGCATGACGCGATAGCGATCCGCATAGCGGCTGCGCAAGTCCCGCTCAATGGCGCGAAGAACTTCCGGGTCGTCATCCACTGTCAATAAGACTGGTTTTGGCATATCCCTCAGATGCGGCGCACACGGTTTTCGATGCGTCTATTGAGGATGGCCGCTCGGCTTCAGTTTCTTTCTGTACCGCCCTCACGCTACAATTCCTGACGCCCCCATGTCCAGCCCTCTCGCTCAATCCATCTCGGACCTCTCGTCCGCCGATGCGGCCAAGAGGCTCGCGGCCGCGGACGAAATCTACCGCTTGGGCCGCGCGGCCGCAGGATCTGCCATTTCTGCGTGGTGGGCTGAGAGCGAACTTTCGGTGCTGCTACTCGGGCCCAATCCCGCCATCACGGTTGGACTCGCCGTGCAGCGCGATACGTTTGGGCGCATTCGAATTGCCAATGGCACGCCCAGACTGGCCAACGTGCCGCCAGATCAGGATGCTGAGGAGTTCGAACTTCATTTCGCCGGAGGGATTTCCCTGGATATTCTCACCACGTGCGAGCCGGGCGGTTCGGGAGCCATCGCAAAGTACCTGGCGAAGTATGGAGATGGCATCCAACAGGTGGAATTTCGCTGCTCAAATGTCGACCGCGCCTCGCAGATTCTGAAAGAAAAATTCGGAATTGCTCCTGTTTATCCTGCCACCCGCCACGGCGCGGATGGCACGCGAGTCAACTTTTTCCTCGTCGCCTCTCCGGACGGCGGCAAGGTGCTCATCGAACTGTACGAGGGGAAACCATTAGAGGTCCTGCCAAAATAGGACGCGGGCAGGACCCGCTATGCAGTTCCCACCCGACGTAACAAGCTTGTCCGCAACGTTAGGTTGTGTCAATCGAATTTGGCTGGGTTTCGAATGGTATGCCATGCACGCAAGACTTCGGCGACGGTCCAGGACTGTGCGATACAGCCGCGGGGCGTAAATGGAGCATCACCGTCGAAAATTTCGCTGAGCGTGCCGAGGCCGCTCGCATAAATCTGGCGGCCGAGCGGCTCGAGAAAACGCAGCGCCGCTTCGCGGTCGTGGTAGACGCGATAGTGCGCGAGAGCGAACGGGCCGAGCAGCCAGCCCCAGACAGTGCCTTGATGATAAGCGGCGTCGCGATCGCGGGGGCTGCCGCCGTAATGGCCTGTATATCCTGCTTCGCCCGGCGCGAGACTCCGCAATCCATACGAGGTTAAGAGTTGCCGCGCGCAGACGTCGACAACGGCCTTCTGCTGTTCGGGTGTGAGCGGGCTTAGTGGTAAGGACACGGCAAAAATCTGGTTGGGTCTAAGTAGCGCATCATCTCCGACCCCGGGCGCATCGATGACGTCGAAGCAGCAACCACGGTCTGCGTTCCAGAATTTCTGAAAGCCTTTCCTTGCTTTAGCCGCGACTTTTTCGTAAGTGTCGCCCGGCTTCGCGAGCAACCGGGCAAACCCGGCCATTGTTTCAAGCGCGTTGATCCACAGCGCGTTGATCTCCACAGGCTTTCCCGTGCGCGGCGTCACCACCCAGTCCCCGATTTTTGCATCCATCCACGTGACTTGAACGCCGGGAGCACCGGCATAAAGAAGCCCATCAGCCGAATCGGCGTGAATGTTGTAGCGCGTGCCCGCGATGTGCGCATCGATCATGCCGACGAGAACCGGGAAAAGTTTTTGCAGCGTCACGGCGTCTTGCGTCGCTTCGAAATACTGCCGGATGGATTCGAAATACCACAGCGCGGCATCAACGGTGTTGTATTCCGGCTTGCCTCCCGCGTCGGGAAAGTTGTTCGGGAGCATGCCGCCATCAACGTATCGTGAAAAAGCCAGGAGGATTTGCTTCGCCACCTCCGCGCGGCCGGTCGCGAGGGTCAGCCCAGGCAGCGCAATCATGGTGTCGCGGCCCCAGTCGCCGAACCAGTGATATCCGGCGATGATGCTGCGGCCGTCCGGCTCTTCCGGAAGCCTGCGCTTTACGATGAATTGATCGGCGGCGAGGATGAGCTGCCAAAGCCACGAGGGCGCTTCTTCCGCAAGCGCTTCGTTTTTCGCTTGCCAGTCTTGGAAAAGTTTCACTTCATAATTCGCGCGCTCCGCCCGGGCGGTTTCTCCGTCCAGCGAAGCGTTTACTTCCGTGGTCGCGACAAACACGACGCTGGAACCGATTTGCAGTTTTGTGCGAAACAGCGCCGCAAAAAGGCGATCTTCGCGGTCACTAAGTCCCCGCGCAGTTTCTTCCCCCAAGAAGCAGCCAAGGTACCACTCGTGGCGCGGCTCGCAGGTCGCCGCACTGCTTTTCAGATAAAAAGGAGTTGCGCCGTCGAATGCCAGGACCTTCACGCCATTCTCTATCGGCGCGATATTCATGCGCCAGTCGCCGGCATGGGTCAACGAATGGAAGTCGCGATAATTCACCTGCGCTTTCAGTTCCATTTCGAGCGCGCTGCTTCCCCGCACGAGGGTGTACTGAATGTAGATGGTGTTTTCGCCCTGGCGCATCCAGACGCGTTTTTCCAGAAGCGCATCAGCGAGCGCGTAAGTCCACACCGGCATCGAGCCTGCCAGGTGAAAATCCTCGAGCAGTAGTAACCCTTGCGGATCGACGGCGCCGCTAGCCCAGCGATGCGTGGCGAGAGAGAAATCCGCCCCCTCGTAGTGGACTATTTCGTCGATGGCCGA
>DATNLB010000648.1:0-15255 GCA_035603095.1 Candidatus Acidiferrales bacterium | reverse complement strand
CCCATTTTGCGCTTTTTCGTCTTGAGGTAGGCGCGGGATATTTTTGAAACGCGCGGCTGGCACGGCACGCGCTCGACGACGCGAATGCCGGAGCTTTCAAGCTGGCGAACTTTCTCCGGATTGTTGGAAAGCAAACGAATTTTCGTTGCGCCAAGTTTTTTTAGAATTTGCGCGGAAAATTCGTAATCGCGCGCATCGGCGGCGAAGCCCAGGGTTTCATTTGCTTCCACCGTGTCCATGCCGCCGTCCTGCAGTTCGTAGGCCCGCAGCTTGTTCATCAAGCCGATGCCGCGACCTTCCTGCGGCAGATAGAGCAGAATTCCCGAGGATGTCTGGCCGATTTTTTTCAGCGACAATTCAAGCTGCGCGCGGCAGTCGCAACGAAGTGAAGCGAGAACGTCACCAGTCAGACACTGTGAATGGACGCGCACCAAGGGAGCGGTCTTTCCGTTGAGTTTGCCGCGCACCAGCGCGACGGCTTCCTCTTGCGGGCCGCGTCCCTTGAAACCATAAATGGTGAACCGCCCGTAACGCGTTGGAAGCGCCGCGTGCGCGACCATTTCGATTCCGTCGTTTCTTCCCTTGGATCGCGCGACCGTCCTTGATTTTGGGCTCATCGGAAACGAAAAGTATAGCAGGGCTTCCCGCCTTCGCGAATCCGTCTGGATGACTCTCAATCTCAGCCTCACGGCATTTTCAATTTTGCGACATCGTCTTCTGCCTCGTAGAGGGCGGTTGTGACCGTTACGGGAAGACGCACACTCCCCAATCTTACATTCTTACTGAGGAGGGTGGTTTCTGACGCGGCGCTAAAAGGGAATGACGGTACCGCTTCCATCCTGAACGCGGCTGAAGAGCACGCGGAATGGAAAACGCTTGGTATCGCTGGTTCGGACGAACACTCCGGTGAACTCAACGTAGGCTGAGTCCGTGGCAATATCGGTGGCTGTGAAGTGGATGGCGGTCCCCGCGCCGTCCGGTTGCGTGAAGCGAGCGACGGCGACCTCTACTTCGGTCTTCATCTCCGTGATCGTGCCATCGCCCAAGCCGGTGAAGCGGGCTTTGACGGCAGCAACAGGAAAGGAATCGAACTTGTACTTCATTCCGCTCTGACCAATGAGTTGCAACTTGCTCTTTTCAATCGGGAGCATGGTTGCATCGAAGGTGAAGCCCTGCCCGGAGGTGGTAGTCATGGCCTGCCGGCCGTTCGCGCTGGAAGAGATCGAACAATCCAGCCATGCACTGCTGTTGAAGACCAGGGGCGGATACTGTCGCTCGTTTTTCCAAAGATCATTGTTCTCGGGAGCTGCTGCATTTGAAGTGGTGGAACGACTGCAAGCAATCAGCGACATCAACAATGCCGCGGACGCCAGATAGATGGCCCAGTTCTGCCGGTCTCGAACGCCTGCGATATTCATCTGCATCCTCCATCGAAGAAAATCCGCCGCGCCGGGCAAGATCCCCTTTGTGAATCATGGCAGGACTGCTTGCTTCAAGAAAAGGAAATAACTTTCCGCGGCGAACGAGTGAGAGCGCGAATCCGCGCCTTCCTTGGTTGAAACTCGGCGCAGTCCGAAGCCCCGGCGAACTGTGAAAGCAACAGAGTGCGCTGTGTGCTTTACATAAAGCGGCAGATTGGCTAGCGTTAGCTTGAGACGCGCGGCCAAAAATGGACAGAGCGACATCCGTCGGCGACCTGCTTTTCACCCTGCTGCTCAAGGTGGGAGTGGCGTCGTCCATTGCCGCGCTACTGGCGCGCTGGAACGCCTTTCGGCGCGTGCTCTTCACCGAGGAGCGCGATCCCGACCAAAAACTGAAACTGATGTTGTTCATGACGCCGGCGCTGATCGTGGGCGTGACGCTGCGGCTCGTGGGAGGGCCTCCATACGCATTCGCGGATTTGTCGCTGGAGGGTGCTTTTCTGATGGGGCTGCTCGGCGGGCGCGTGGTGGGGCCGATCGGCGGCGCGATCATCACGATTCCGGCGCTGATCTCGCACGAGTGGCTGGCAATGCCCGCGGCATCCACCGCCGGGTTGCTCGGCGGATTGATCCGGCAAGCGATTCCCAACAAAGAAGATCTCTGGAACTTCGGGCCGTTCACGTTTCTGAATATTCCGAAAGCGACGGTGAAACTGCTGCGCAAAGCGGAATTGTCGTGGGAGATGGCCCCGCTTACGACGTGCATCGGCCTGGAGCTCGGGCGCGTGGCGCTGGTCGAGGCTACCAAGCCGAATTGGCTCTTCGCGATTGACGCGCACTGGGACTGGTGGCTGGGGCTGACGGTCATTGCCACGCTGATGTCGGTGGCGTCGCCGCTCAAGATCTGGAACAACACGCGCATCGAGATGAACCTGGAGCGGCACCAGCAGTTGCTCTTGAAGGCGCGAATGGATGCGCTCTCCAGCCAGATCAATCCTCATTTTCTGTTTAACACGCTGAATACCGTGTCGGCGCTGATCCGCTTTGATCCGGATTCGGCGCGCGGCGTGGTGTTGAAGCTGAGCAACATTCTGCGGCGGCTGCTGCGCAAGCATGAAACGTTCGTGCCGCTGCGCGAGGAGTTGCAATTCATCGACGACTATCTGGACATCGAGGTCGCGCGATTCGGAAAAGACAATCTGGACATCGTGAAGCACATTGACGACGCTGCGCTGGAAGCGTTTGTGCCCAGCATGCTGCTCCAGCCGATGGTCGAGAATTGCCTGAAACACGGGCTGGCACCCAAGCTGGGCGGAGGAAAAATCGAGTTGAGAACGACGAGCCGCGACGGGCGGCTGCGCATTGAGATTGAAGACAATGGCGTCGGCATCTCGGAAGAGAAGATGCCGCACGTGTACGTCGAGGGAATCGGGCTGAGCAACGTGCGCGAGCGGCTGCGCGTGCTCTACGGGACGGATTTTAATTTGGACATCCAGAGCCGCCCGGGAGAGGGAACGGTAATCCGCATCGAGATTCCCGAGCTGGTATCTACGATGCAGGAAGTAGGATAGGACGAGAGGGGTTGTACTTCCAGCAACAGAGGCGCAAACTAAGGGGTAGATTCACCCCTCTCAAAAGCAGTGCTGGAAATCTGAGCCTCCCCTAGCGTTTGGGTGCGTGGACATCTGCTCGTGCGGATGCGAAACTAAGAGGAGCGAAATCCCCGGGGCGCGAGTACGCGCCAGGGTACAATGAGCGAGGGACAGTGACCAGTAAGAATTTACAACGCGCAAAACCGATGGCCGGTGTACGCGGCCGCCCAGCGGGAAATTCGCCCGAACTTGCACGAGAGATGTGTACGTGCGGGCACCGCGCCGGCAGCCACGCGGCGCTTAAATATTCCTGCCAGGCCCCGGGCGATCACAAAGGCTACTGCCCGTGCATGCGCTTCATTTCTGCCAAGGAATGGCGGGCAAGTAAAGCGCGGTCCACCTAGCGAACCCCAGGCAAGGAAGCGCAGCCCACCGCCAGCGACGATCGGGCGACTCGACTGGCGCACGAGCGCAGAGGAGTTCCTGCGCGCGCTCCGCGGTCCTCAAGCAGCGGATCGAATCGCCGTCGTTCTATGCTCTTGCAGACCTGGCGACCGGCCGCGCGCTCTTGGATTCCCAATTCTTGCGCAACTCTTCGCGTTGTTTGAGCACGAAGGCCTTGGCCTCATCGAAGTTGGCGTAAACGCGCGTGCCCTTGATGGTGTTACAGGGAGTGCAACAGGCTACCAGATTGCTCGGATTCTTTTTTCCTTTGCGAGCCCGCGGAACCACGAAATCTACGCGCATGGCGAGAGCGTTCTCGAAACTGGCCCTGCCGTCCAGCCCGCAGTACTGACACCGATAATCGTCGCGTTCCAGAATCTTCAGGCCTTCCTGCAGGGTCACCGGCGAATCCACCAGGGATAGCGTCGTAAGGCTTAATGGCATCGGATACCTCCAAAGCGGAAATCTTCGAGAGCAGGCGGGAGCTTGCGACTTCCACTTTCCTAGCGCAAGACCATAGGGCAGCGCGGGTTTGGTGTCAAGCCGGGAGGTGGGACTTTGGAGTTCGTGCTTGCGCATGTCGTCGGTCTCGGCGAACATGAGCATCGCTCCAACTTCACAAGGCACCGAGTTTGAGCTAGGTTGGCACAAAAATGACTAGACCTTATTTTTCCGCCTTGTTCGCACTATTGCTTTTACCGTCAGTTTTGGCCGTGGTAGAAACCGTCACATTTCCAAGTGGAGAGATTACTCTGCACGGAGTTCTCTATAAACCCGAAGGAACTGGGCCCTTTCCCGCAGTTATTTATAACCACGGAAGCGCGCCGGGCATGATGAGCGAGCAGGCATTTGCCGCGCTCGGTCCAGTGTTCGCAAGCCATGGATGGGTATTCTTTGGACCTTACCGGCGGGGGCAGGGATTGAGTGCCTCCGCAGGTCCGTATATTGGTGACCAGATCGCGGCTGCCGAGAAAGCCGGAGGCATCTCTGCGGCTGCCGCAACGATGGTGCGGTTATTGGAGACGGATCATTTGGACGATCAGTTCGCAGCCCTGGCGTGGTTGCGAAAACAGAGTTTCGTTCAACGGAGTCGCATCGCCGTGGCGGGAAACTCGTTTGGCGGCATCGAAACCGTGCTGGGAGTAGAACGAGGAGGATATTGTGCGGGGATCGATTCTGCGGGGGGCGCTCAGAGTTGGGCGCAGGCTCCTGAGTTACAATCGCTTATGACTCGTGCAGTGCGAAATGCAAAAGCACCAATCTTCTTTTTTCAGGCCGCTAATGATTTTGATCTGTCACCAAGCAAGACACTCTCAGCAGAGATGAACAAGGTGGGCAAGACGTACGAACTAAAGATTTATCCCGCCTACGGCGACTCCTCTGGAGACGGGCATACCTTTGGCTACTTTGGATCCGACGTCTGGGCCGAAGACGTTTTCGGATTTCTGAACCAGCATTGCACCAAGTAGTTGTCGCCCCTGCGACTTTGTCGACCAATTCAGCGAAACTGGCAAAAATTCCAAAGTCCTGATTTGCGACTTACCAGGAGTTGCGATTCTGCAAGGGATTCCATGGCACAATTTTGTCCTGCAATCATTCAAGCGAAGGACCATCACGGGACTCGCAGCAGCGTTTCTGCTGTCATTCTTGCTTGTAATTGTCTTCTCCCCGCATTTCCACGACTCGCATGCTGGCCTCCGCCAGCCTCCGCAAGATTCACGATTTGCAGAGTAAATAGCAGCCGCGCCGAGGGCTTCGCTCATGTCCGGTAACTAACCAGATGACCGAGACACGCTCTTCCGTTCGTAAGTGCAAACGCCTGTTGTCGACAGTTCCTTGCGCAGGCGTCGAGTCAGCAAGATACTGACGTAATGAAAATATTGAGACGGAGTATCCCGATATCCGCCGCAATCGTTGTCATTATGGGGGTGATGTGGCTTGGCCTAAGGTATTTCCGGAGTCAAACTGATTGCAAGAGACTCAGTGCAGCGTTCGAACGCCAAGTCGAAAACATTAAGAAAGATGCCCACGAGCGACTGAAAATCGGCACAAAGAAGGCCGATGTTGTTCGGTTCTTTGCAGAACATAGCATTCCGTTCACCATCTCCGAGTCTGAGGCGAGGGGAACCCTTTGGACTTCCGGATGCGCACCAGTTGGCTGTGGCTCAGATTCGGCTCTAATCGGAGTAAGCGTGAAGCTCGACTCGGGGGGTGCCGTGACGGAAGAGCCGACCGTAATTGGCACGTACACGGACTGTCTGTAAGCCGGGCCTTAGGAGTGCATGCCTCTTAGAGCCCGCCGCGGTAATCGGAAACTGGCCTGCCTCCGACAGTCTTGACTCGCGGTTCGCACAAACGAAACACGCGGTCGGCTTCAGTTCTCGATCAGGCAAAGTTTATTCGTCGCGCAGGGCGACCATGGGATCGACTAGTGTGGCGCGGCGCGCGGGGATGTAGCAGGCCAGCAACGCGGATAGCAGGAGCACGCCGGTGACGGCGCTGATAGCCGCGGGATCCAAAGCATTCACTTGATACAAGATAGTCTTCATCAAGCGGCCGACAAAGTAGGTGACGGCCAGCCCCACCCCCAAACCAATCAGCGCGAGCAGCATTCCTTCCCCAAGCACCAGACGAAGCACCTGCTGTGGGCCGGCGCCGAGAGCGATCCGTAATCCGATTTCGTGAGTGCGCTGCGCGACGGCAAAGGACATCACGCCGTAGATGCCGATGGCCGCGAGGAGTAGCGCGAGGCCGGCAAAACTGGCGAAGAGGACAGTTGAAAAGCGATCGCTGGCTAGGGACTCATGCACGAGCTGATCCATGGTTTTTACCTGGTCGAGGGGAAGATCAGGGTCCACGGTGTGGACAACCGCCGTGATGATCTTGGTCATGCTGGCGGGGTCGCCAAAGGTGCGCACGGCCAAACCCGCTTGCGGCCAAGGGGATTGCCAGAAAGGAACGTCGATTTCGGGGAAGCCCTCGCGGCGGACGCCGCCGTTGCGAACGTCATGGTAGACGCCGACAATCTGCCATTCGATGGGAGGGCCGAGCTTGGTGACACCCGGAATCAATTGCTCGACGACGACGCGCTGCGTGAGGGGTTCCACTTTGGACAGGTATTTTTTCACGAAAGTCTCATTCACGACGGCAACGGGCACGCCGCCCGCGACGTCTTGTTCGGTGAACGTGCGGCCAGTGATCGTGCGAATGCCAAATGTGCGGAAATATTCCGGAGTCACCATATTGAAGCCGGCGCCGGGACGCGAGGACGGGTCGTCTACAGCCTGTCCTGCGAGGTTGAAAGGCATGCCAAAGTTTGTGCCAATGATGGGCATGCCGGTGGAAGCGGAGACGGCCGTGATTCCGGGGAGCGCGCCAATCTTATCGATAAGCTGCCGGTAAAAGCCGTTGTTTAGTTCGGGGCTGGCAAACCGATCGTTGGTGACGGGCAGATAAAACGTGAGGATGTGGTCTTGCCGGAATCCCAGATCCACGCGCGACAATTTCCAAAAACTGTGAATGACGAGGCCCGCTCCGGCGAGGAGAGTGAGTGCCAGGGCGAACTCGACGACGACGAGAGTACGCCGCAATCCTTTACCGCCTGCGGAACTGGACGAGGAGCGTCCCGATTCCTTCAACGTGTCGCTCAAATTGAGCTGCGCAGTTTGCCAGGCGGGAGCGCAACCGAAGAGCACTCCGCAGACGATCGATGCTGCCAGACTGAAAAACAGCACCGGCAGGTTCAACCGAAAGTCGGCTTCCGACGGCAGAGTAAAGGGCGGAATCATGGCTACGATCACTTTGAGCAAACCCCAGGCGAGGCTTATGCCCAAGACACCGCCAATCAGGGACAACGCAACACTTTCGGTCAAAAACTGGGCGAAGAGCTGCCAGCGTGTTGCGCCCAGTGCGGCGCGGACGGCAATTTCTCTTTGGCGCGCGGAGCCGCGGGCCAGTAGAAGATTGGCGACATTCACGCAGGCGATCAACAGGATGAAGCCGACCGCACCCATCAGCAGCCAAAGGTTCTTGATGGTGTCTTTGCTAATGAAGTCATTCCGCAGGGGCTCGACGGTGGCGCCCCAGCCCTTGTTGGATTTTGGATAGACTTCGGCGATGTGGCGCGTGACGGAGTCCATGTCCGCGTTTGCTTGCTGGAGTGTGACTCCAGGTTTCAGGCGGCCCATCACCAGAACAAAATGAAAATCGTGGTTGATCTGGTCCGGTTTGAAAGCGAGAGGCACGAATAACTGCGCTTCCAGGCGGTCGGGTTGGCCGACAGCCAACACGCCAACGACCGTGTAGCGCTCGCCGTTCAGGCGAACGGGCTTACCGATCATGTCGCGGTCGCCGCCGAAGCGCTCTTGCCAGAGCCGGTGAGTCATGATGACGACGCGGTCTCTGCCGACTTGGCCCTCCTCGGGCAGAAAATCGCGCCCCAGGAAGAATGGCGTTCCCACCATGTTGTTGAATCCCGGCGTGACTAGTCTCGTCTGGATTAGCTCGGGATGATCGGAGGTGGAGAGACTGTAGCTGCCGCCGGTCCAGGCGCAAAGCGACTGAAAGGCGGTGCTTTGGCTCTTCCAATCTAGAAAGTCGCCAGCTGAAACGCCGTTGCGGTTTCCATTGATTTTCGACCAGACCATGACGAGCTGGTCCGGATTCGGGTAGGGCATGGGGGAGAGAAGAGTGGCGTAGACCACGCTGAAGATGGCGGTGTTTGCACCGATTCCCAGGACGAGCGCCAACAGAGCAACGGACGTGAACCCTAGATTCTTGCCTAGCAACCGCAAGCCAAAGCGAACGTTGCGCCCAAAATTTGCCATGCTGGTCCCCCATGCTTGCCAGACGACGGCCACCCGTTGGTGTGATTAGACGTTCGGCGGGCCGCGTCGTCACGTTCAGATGTATAAAATACGCTTGGGGAAACAAAAAGTTCCCAAGGCGCTACTTAGTTGTGGTTTGGGGGCAGGGCTCCACGGAGGAAAGCTAATGACGGGGACTACTGCCGCTCTCTAGCGATCCTCGTCAAATTTGGGAGCGGCGAGGCGCCAGGCGGCTTCGAGGGCGCGGCGCAAGGTAGGCTTCCTGGCGGTCTTCAGGCGGACGTTGGTAGCGCCCCGGCGTCCCCAAACACCCGTGCAGGGGTTGAAGACGGTGGGCTGGGCTTTGATGAACATCTCCTGTTCAATCGGCGTGAGTTTGACCATGGCCCAGCCATCCTCAGGGTAGCCGAGGGTGGCGAAGATCTTTCCCGCGACGCGAAAGTCCGGATGGTCCATGTGAGACTTCTCGGACGTTTCCGGGAAGCTAAGCGCGAGACGGCGAAATTCGTTGGGCGTCATGCAAGCGCACCCGACGGTCGGAGGATGGTTACGATAGCTCGAAGGGCTAGCAATTCAATCTCGCTCACAGATCGCCTGGTAATCCAAAACTTCCGCAGCCTCGTGATTGAGTTGCTCAGCGGCTTTGTTGATGTGCTCAAGGTCGCGGGCTTGCAACGCGGCCTTGGCTCGAGTCTTCTGCTTCATACTACTGCCATACTACCAATAAATTGGTCAACCAAGACGCCAGTTCAGCCGTGAATGAAACAGGGAAGGACCTCGATACTTGTCAGCGAGCGGGTGGTGCAGACGCCGTAGGTTGTGGCGTGAGTGTATGCCAGGTAATGGACTGGCGTTGCAGCAGAGCGATCGCGTAGCGAATGGGGACGGCGGCGCCGGGAGTAGAAGAGGACAAAGAGGAGGACTTGGCGATGGAGACGGCGCTGGAGCGCAGCCAGCGACCTTCGACAAGACCGACTACCGCGCGGGAGTCGAGGGCGAGGACCGGGGCGCCACTCTGGCCGCGAGTTACGGGATGACTAAGGAGGAACACGTCAGCCGAAGGGGCGGATTTTTCGAGCTGAGTGGATTCGTAGGAGAGGACTTCGCCGGAAGAGCGGTCTTCTTGGGGAGCTTGGAATGTATGAGCATTCTGGAGCTTTGGAGGATGAAGCGAAAGGGCGATCACGGATTGGCCGCGGATGGCTGGCTCAGGAGCAAGCGGCAGAAACGTTACTTTGTGCTTGCCCTCGAAAGGATTTGGCGTCGCCCGAAGAATGGCGACGTCGTGTTCTGCGTCCACAGCAATGATGGCCGCCTGAAGAAGGCGAGGCGGGCTATTAGGGCGGCTGACGAGAATGTAGGGCTGGCCGCCGTCGCGAAAGGTTTCCAGGACGTGGGCGACCGTCAGAAGGTAACCCTGTTCGTTAATGAAGAAGGCGTTGCCAAAGAAACTGTAGTGGTAACCGCGCGAGGATGGGGATTGGTCGAGTTGATAAACGACGGGGCAGACGGCGGCGGAGAGAGAGGTGTCGTCAGCAAGATCCTCGGACGCGGCGCCGGCCGCCAGGCAGCAGAAGAGGCAGACAACAACAGCTGCAAGGCAGGGAGCGGTACTCCGATTATTCTGACGCATTGGTCTTAAAAGCCTTTCCAAGGCCTTACTGGGGCTACGGCTAACAAGGTAGCAGCGCGGCGAGAGGCGGGGAAGTCCAGAAAGAGGACAGGTAAGAAGGGCTTGACAGGTAGCGCAAATAACTGTATATTCTGTAACAACAGAAACAACAGACATGACGAAAGTAATAAGACGGACGCCAGGTACGGAAGGCCAAAAATGAGTCAGCCGACAAAAAACAGTTTAACGCCGGTGGCGCAGAAGTTCATTTTGCACTGGGGAGAGATGGGGACCCGGTGGGGGATTAATCGCACGGTGGCGCAGGTGCATGCACTGTTGTTCCTGTCGCCGCAGCCGCTGCCGGCGGATGAGATCTCCGCGACGCTGGCGGTGGCGCGCTCGAACGTGAGCACCAGCCTGCGCGAGCTGCAAGGGTGGCGGATCGTGCGCGTGGTACACGTGCTGGGCGACCGGCGCGACCATTTTGAATCGATCAAGGATGTTTGGGAAATTTTCCGGATCGTTTCGGAGGAGCGAAAGCGGCGAGAGATCGATCCGACGCTGAATGTGCTGGCGGAGTGCGTGCGCGAGGTCAAGTCCAACCCGCAGGGGGATGCCTACACGCGGGAGCGGCTGGAGAGCATGCTGGAGTTTTTGACGGCGATGACGGGGTTGTTTGAGGAGATTATCCGGATGCCGACGGGGGCGCTCAAAGGGGTGGTGAAGCTGCGGGGGAAAGTGATTACTTTGCTGGGGAAAAAGGCGGTTAACAGTTGACAGTTTAGAGTTGAAAGTTTCGGAAAAAATGGAAGAGATTTAACACAGAGATCACTGAGTACGCGGAGAGCACAGAGAAGAGAACAGAAGAGAAGAAGATAACCCAGTTGCACCGAGAGCGCAGAGGCACGCGGAGAAGTAAGAAAGAGAAGAAACGATGATTTCGCTGGTGAGTGAGTACACAGACGGGAAGGGGCGGCACGCGCGGGGATGGGTGTTCTTTGACGCGGAGTGCCGGTTCTGCACGCGAATCGCAAGGTGGCTTGCGCCGATTCTGGAGCGGCGTGGAATGGCGCTGGCCCCATTGCAGGATCCGCGAGTGGGGGCGCTGCTGGGACTGCCGCGCGAAGACTTGATGCGAGAAATGCAATTTCTTCTGAGCGACGGAAGCAGATTCGGAGGGGCGGATGCGGCCGTGGCGCTGGCGCGTGAGATTTGGTGGGCACGGCCGCTGCTGTGGATGGCGAAAATTCCGGGGATGACGGAAATTTTGCGCAAAGGATACCGGTGGATTGCGGGGAAGCGGAGTTGCGTGGCGGTTTCGTGCCCCGTGGAGCGGTGAGGAGGTGCCGTGGCGAACCGTTTTGTGGAGATGTGGCGATGGCAGGGGAAAATCGATCGAAAGTCGTATGCCATCGCGGGTTGCAGCGCTTTTGTCCTGAAATATTTCCTCGATAAAATTGTAGCGGCCGTGGTGTTTGAGCGGCCATGGTTTTTGTGGAGCTACTGGCAGCCGCTGGGGCCGGATGCCCGTGTGAATGCCATTCCATCGGATACGCGCGCATTTGCGGGAACGCTGCTGGTTTTGGCGTTGCCCTTTATTTGGCTGGGCGTGACGCTGACGGTCCAGCGATTGCGCGATGCCGGGCAACCGCTGTGGCTGGTGGTGCTGTTTTTTGTTCCGGTGATCAATCTTTTGTTTTTCCTTTTGCTTTGCACGATGAGTTCCCATTCGGTCGAGGCACAGCGCGAAGCGGCGCCGTGGCCGGAGACGCGCAGGCTGGACCGATGGATTCCGCGAGGCGCGCTGGGGGCGGCGGCGGCTTCCATCGGGATGACGATTGTGATTGGCTCCATGTTTACCGTATTGGGGACGGAGGTGCTTAAGTCTTACGGGTGGGGATTGTTTGTGGCGTTGCCGTTTTGCCTGGGACTGTTTTCGGTGCTGGTGTACGGCTACCACGAGCCGCGAACGTATTCCAGCTGCATCGCTGTTTCGCTGGTGCCCATTGCGCTGCTTGGGGCGGTCCTGCTCCTGGTGATGATCGAGGGAGTGATTTGTATTCTGATGGCGGCGCCGTTTGCGCTGGCGCTCGGGGCCTTTGGGGGCATGTTGGGGTACGCGATTCAAGCGGGATATTGGCTGCACAAAGGCACTCCGGCAACGTTGATGGTCGTGTTGTTGTTTACGCCGGCGTTCCAGGGGGTAGAGAGTTGGGCGAAGCCGCAGGCGGAGACGTTTGAGGTGCGCACCGCGATTGAAGTGAATGCTCCGCCGGAGAAAGTTTGGAATCAAGTGGTGGCGTTTGCGGAGATTCCGCCGCCCACGGAATTGTTGTTTCGCGCGGGGATTGCGTATCCGATTCGCGCGGAGATTTCCGGGCATGGAGTTGGCGCGGTGCGGCATTGCATGTTCTCAACGGGGCCCTTTGCGGAACCTATCGAGGTGTGGGATGAGCCGCGGCTCTTGAAGTTTGGGGTGACGGCGAATCCGGCGCCGTTGAACGAGCTTAGTCCTTACGGAAACATTCAGCCGGCACATTTGCACGGGTTCTTTGTTTCCAAGCAAGGGCAGTTCTTGTTGACGGCTTTGCCCGGAGGGCGTACGCGGCTCGAAGGGGCGACGTGGTATCAGCACACGATGTGGCCGGCGGCGTATTGGCATTTGTGGTCGGACTACATCATTCATCGGATCCATTTGCGGGTGCTGGAGCATATCCGAACGCAGGCTGAAGGTGCGGCAGGCCGGAAGTAGTGCGGGTATTTCCGCATCCCCGTCATCGGGGCATGATCCCTAAATTTTAGGTCTACAATCGTCGCATGGATCACCATACCGTCGCGATTGTCAGCATTACGGGTACTTGTCTGGATGTGTTGGGTAGTCTCTACCTGGCCTACGACCTATTGGGCGGACAACACGGGCCGTTGCGGCTGCTCACCCGTGCGGTAACGTACTCCATTGTTTTCGGTATCGGCTACGGCCTCGGCCTCGGTCTGTTCTTTGGCTTGGCCTCCGGTATCGCCACCGGCATCACCCTGTCGATTGAATTCAGTCGAGCATCTCGTGGGCTGGATCATTATTCCCTGCTTTGGGAAGCACTGTTTTCCGCTATCCGGGCTTTCGCTTTCGCAGCTGGACTGTACAGGATTTTGGGCTTCGGATTTGCTATCGCCTTCGCCATTCTCGTCACCGGCGGCCAAGTGTTCGCTTACTCTCGCGGCATGCGTCCTTCCATGGACTATGAAGCCTCTCGTCGTCCACGCCTTTCGCGTCGTCAGTTTTGGGGAACGGTGGTCCGAACAGTCGGCTACACGGTCACCGCCCTGATCTGCAGCGCGTTCATCCATCATGTGGACCACGCCTGGCTTTTTGCGATTCGCGTGGGGCTGGTGACAGGGATTGTCACCGGCGTGGGAGCTACGGTGAATCCTTACATCGAATACTACGCCGACAATCTCCCGGAGCGGCGGCTCGGAGTATTCGGCATCGGACTCATCCTTTGCGGTTTTTCCCTGCAATCCCTTCAGTATTGGCTGTCACTCTTTGATGTGCGTCTGACTTAGGCAGTCGTCCCCTCGCGCTCCTTCTTTCATCGGGGCGAATGGCCGGCGGTCCGGAAACTGTTCTTGAGCGCAGCCAGGTCTCTCGAGAGCGATGCTAGGATTCGGCGAGGATGCGCTTGTAGTAGTTTTCGTAGGCGGGGATGACGTCGTTGGCGCAGAAGTTTTTCTTGGCGTTGATGCGAGCGATTTTGCCCATTTCGCGGCCGCGGTCGGCGCGGGACAAAATTTCGATGGCGTGGCGGGCGGCTTCCTTCACATCGCCGGGTTCCACCAAAAAACCATCTACTCCATGCTCGACGACTTCGGGGACGCCGCCGACGTTGGTGGCGATGACAGGGACTTCGCAGGCCATGGCTTCGAGGGCGGCGAGGCCGAAGGATTCGAGCTGAGAGGGAAGCAGAAAAAGATCGGCGGCGGCGAGCTTTTCGTAGACGTTATCCTGCTTGCCGAGGAAGAAAACGTCTTTCTGGAGTTTTTTCTTGCGGACGAGGTATTCGGCGGCGCCGCGGTCGGGACCGTCGCCGATGAGGACGAGCTTGGCGGGCATTTTGGCGCGGACGATGGCGAAAATTTCGATGGTGTCGGTGAGGCGCTTGACGGGGCGGAAATTCGAGAGGTGCATGAGGATGGGTTCGCCGTTGGGCGCCCATTGGGCGGCAAGACCCTTGTCGGCGGTGCGGTTGTAGAGATCGCAGTTCACGAAATTGGGAATGACTTCGATGGGGCGCTTGATGTCGAACTCTTTGATGGTTTGATTAAGCAGATAGCGGGAGATGGCGGTGACGCCGTCGCTCTGCTCGATGGAAAAGCGGGTGATGGGGAGATAGCTGCGGTTGCTGCCGACGAGGGTAATGTCCGTGCCGTGCAGAGTGGTGACGAAAGGGAGACGCCGCGGGGCAGCCATCGAGCGGGCGAGCAGGGCGCTGACGGAATGCGGAATGGCGTAGTGGACGTGGAGGAGGTCGAGCGATTCGGATTCGAAAACTTCGAGCATTTTTGTGGCAAGAGCGAGAGTGTACGGAGGATGGTCGAAGAGCGGGTAGGAAACAACTTCCACTTCGTGGAAATGGATGCGCGGATCGTTGGGGTTCATGCGGATGGGCGGGGCGTAACTGATAAAATGAATGTCGTGGCCGCGGGCGGCGAGTTCCATGCCGAGCTCGGTGGCGACGACGCCAGAGCCGCCGTACGTGGGGTAGCAGGTGATGCCTATGCGCATGAGAGTTTTCAGTGTTCAGTTGTCAGTATTCAGTAAGGAGCAAAAATAAATCCATCGGTTGATCTCGTCTTCAGTAAGAATCGAATGCAAACGCTTGCTCGATCGCGTTCTTGCTAAGAATTAAGAACAAAAACGTTCCTCGATCTCTTCTCATCAAGAATCAAAATCAAATGAGCTGCGCGATCTTGTCTTTGGACTTGTGACTGAAGCCCACAGCCAGTCGCCTGAGACACTAACATAGAGATCGCTTCAAATACCGCAGTGCGTTGGGGTGCCGGCAACTGTTCGTCTTAACAGGCGTCCACCGCAACTTCAAAAAAGAGAAGCACGGGTTTCTCGACCCGGACGGGATTAATTCCGCCCGGTCGGTACGAGCTGGAAAAGCGCGGGTCTAAAGACCCGCCACTACATTCCGGGCCGAAGCCTAGGGCTATAACGGCCGCCCAGCAGTTTCGGAAGGTAGATCCCACCTTCTGGCGGGTTACCCTTTAAAATAGCGCTTTTGGTGCAAGCTGTTGCAGCTTGTGAACCATGTCCTATTTTCGCACTCAGAAGAAGCTTGAGTTTTGGTCTTGACTTG
>DATNLB010000222.1:0-5483 GCA_035603095.1 Candidatus Acidiferrales bacterium | reverse complement strand
TCGAGCGCGCCGGCAGCTAATGCCTTTTCCAGGAAGTAGCCGTAGATTTGCGGGTTCATGTCATCGAGATTCGCTTCAATCACCGCAATTTCTTCGTCGAAGCCGGCGACGGTTTTTTCCGCGGCTTCGCCGATCATGATGCGGACGACGTTGGGCTGGCCTTCGAGATCAGCCGTGCCCGCTCCATAGCCGATGGCGGTGACGCTCATCGGAGGCTGCGGGCCGAACGAATCGCAAAGAGTGGCGACAATGGCCGCGCCCGTGGGGGTAACGAGTTCCTTTTGCACACCGTTGGAATAGGTCGGCTTTCCTTGCAGCAAAGTCGCGGTAGCGGGGGCGGGAACGGGCAAAATCCCGTGCGCCATTTTGGCGGTCCCACCGCCGACGTTCAATGCGGAACAAGCGAATTTTTCGATGCCGAGGGCGTGAAAGCCGATGCACGCGCCAACGATGTCCACGATGGCATCGACGGCGCCCACTTCGTGAAAATGAATTTTTTCGAGAGGCACGTCGTGGACGCGGGCTTCGGCTTCGCCAAGTTTTGTGAAGATCGCGGCGGCGCGTTCGCGTACCTGGGGTGCGAGCTGCGATTTCTGCAAGATTTCCAGAATCGTGCTGAGCGAGCGATGCTTTTGCTGGTCTTCGGTCTTGACCTTGACGTAGGTGGCGGCCATGCCATTTTTCCAAACTTTTTCGGCGGTGAGCTCCCAACCGGGGACCTGGAGGCCGCGGAGTCCAGCGCGGAGGTGTTCCACGTCGCAGCCGGCGTCAACCAATGCGCCGAGCGTCATGTCACCGCTAATGCCCGAAAAACAATCGAAATAGGCGAGTTTCATGGGAATCCGCCGCGGGAACTGCCTGCTCTGTTCAAGTCCCGTTGGAGAAGAATTGATAGTATCGGCGGAGACAGAGTGTGTCAAACGTGCGGGGCCTCGCAGAGAAGTTCACGGACACCTCGTGCGAAATGCGGTGCCTTGGTAACGGAATCGAAGCATCCAGTTAACCTCCCCCACCACCCCCCCCCACCAATTTGTATGAATATCAAAGGAAAAGACTTACAAAAATTGCATTTTGTAAGTGGTTGATTCTAAAGAATGCGTTTTCGGTTGTTTTGAGTTAGGAAGAGCGGGAATGGCTAGCCCTAAGAAAGAAAAGCGGGGCCCTTCGGCTCGGCCCAAAGTAAACAAGGACTCCGCACGACGTAATCTATAAAGGTAATTATACTACATATAAAGGAAAATCAAACGAAAAGTGAAGCCAGCGGGACAAAAAAGTAAGGGCCAATGATTGAGCGTGTGGCGGCAGCGTCGAGGCATCCGCCCCACAGGGATTGCGCGGGTGTCTTTGACCGGGTCTGACGGGCTCTCTATACTGAGTGGCTCCAGGATCGAGGCGGAGAGGGATTGTTTTCTGGAATGCGATTGGCAATGAGCTGTTAGCCGGAAAAGCGGCAGCAAGCTGCACTCCAACGAGGACACGTGTATCAAACACTGACGAACCGGTTGCGCGAGGCGTTGGCCGGGCACATTCGCGAGAAATATGGAGTGGAACTGGCGATTGTGCTGGAGCGGCCGCCGAAGATTGAAATGGGTGAGGCGGCTTCGCCGGTGTGTTTTGAATTGGCGAAGAGGTTGAAGAAGGCTCCGCGGCAGATTGCGCAGGAGATTGCGAATGGTTTGGGCAAGGTCGACGGGATTGCCAAGGTCGAAGTGGCCGGTGCCGGGTATTTGAATGCGTTTTTCGACCGGGGCGCGTTCTGGGCAAGCGCTCAAGCGGAAGAAAGCGGCAAAAAGGAGAAAAGACAACGCGGAGACGCAGAGGGCGCTGAGGAGCGCAGAGAAGGACAAGAAGGTGAGAGACGTGGAGAGCACGGCAAGGTGATTGTCGAGCATACGAGCATCAATCCGAACAAGGCGGCGCACATCGGGCACGTGAGGAATGCGGTGCTTGGCGATACGATGGTGCGAATTCTGAGGCACACGGGGAACCGTGTGCAGATTCAGAATTACATTGATAACACCGGTGTGCAGGTGGCGGATGTGGTGATCGGCCTGCTGCAAATGGAAAAGGTCACGCCGGTTTGGGTGAAGAACCGGGCAGCACAAGCAAAGTTCGATTATTACTGCTGGGATCTCTATGCGAAGGCGACAAGCTTCTTTGCCGCGGACAAGGCGCGCGCGGCGAAGTTGCGTGAGGAGACGCTGAAGTCGATCGAGGAAGGCAAAGGCGAGGAGGCGGAGGTGGGGCAAGTCGTGGCGGATGCGATCGTCGGATGCCACCTTCGGACGATGGCGCGGCTCGACATTAGCTACGAGCTGCTGGCGCGGGAGAGCGAAATCCTGCACCTGAAGTTTTGGGATGCGGCGTTCGAAATGCTGAAGAAATCGGGCGCGATTCAATTGGCGACGAGCGGGAAGATGGCGGGTTGCTGGATTATGCCGTGGAAGGAGGAAGAAAAGGCGGGGATTAGCGCAGAGGGCACAGAGAACGCAGAGGACGCAGAGAAGACAGAAGAGGAGGAGAATTCGCAGGACAAGATCATCGTGCGTTCGAATGGGACAGTCACATACGTCGGGAAAGATATTGCTTACCAGCTTTGGAAATTCGGATTGCTGGGGAAGGATTTTCATTACCGGAAATGGCCGAACGCGCCGGAGGGGCAGACGGTTTGGTCTACGACGAGCGGGGCCAATGATCCGGCAGCGCCGCACTTTGGCGAGCCGGCATCAAGCGTTTACAACGTGATTGATGCGCGGCAGGCGTATCTGCAAAAAGTGGTGGCGGCGGGATTGCGGGCGCTGGGACATGCGAAAGCGGCGGAACAGTCGATTCATTTGTCGTATGAGATTGTGGCGCTGACTCCGCGATGCGCGGCGGAAATGGGTTACGAGCTTACGCCGGAAGAGGCGAAGAAACCGTATGTGGAAGTGAGCGGGCGCAAAGGCTTTGGGGTGAAGGCGGATGATCTGCTGGACAAGTTGGAGGCGGCGACGCTGGCGGAAGTGCGGCAGCGGCATGGGGAGATGAAGGCCGAGGAACAGAAGTTGACTGCGCATGCGATCGCGGTGGGGGCGCTGCGGTTTTTTCTGCTGAAATTTACGCGTAACGCGATTATCGCGTTTGACTTCAAGGATGCGCTGAGTTTTGAGGGGGAGACGGGGCCGTATTGCCAGTATGCGGTGGTGCGAATTCGCGGAATTCGGCGGAAGGGCGTGGAAGCTGGGGCGACGAGCGTGGAGGTAACGAAGGAATCCGTAAGCCAACTGCTCGCAGGGGCGGAAGGAAATTCGCTTTGGGAGCTATTGGTCGCGGCGGGTTCTCTCGACTACGCGGTGGAGGCGGCGATTGCTACGCAGGAGCCGTCGTTCATGGCGAAATATGCATTTCAATTGGCGCAGGCGTTTAATAATTTTTATCACATGCACCACATCTTGTCGGAAGCGGATGAACAGAAGCGGGCGTTTCTGTTGCGCCTGACAGAATTGGTCGAGGCGCAGCTGGTACGGGCGCTGTCGCTGATGGGAATCAGCGCGCCGGAAAAGATGTGAACTCCGCGCACGGCGTGCGCACGGGGGACTCACAGCGGTGTTCTCAGAAAGCGGCCGCGAGTAAATCAACCATTAAGCGAATGGCGGTCTGGGCAGTGCGGCCACTGGGATCGCGATAGGGATTAACTTCGACGATGTCGAGGCCGACGAGCTTGCCCTTGGTGGGAATTTGCTTCATCAGTTCGTCGATCTCGGCAAAGTTGAGGCCGCCTGGCTCGTAAGTTCCCGTACCGGGCGCGAGGGTGGGGTCCATGGAATCGACATCAAACGTGACATAAATATTCTCGCTGCGGGGGATCGCGTCGACGGCCGCAGAAACGCCGCGGCGATGAATTTCTTCACTGGTAACCACTTTGGTGCCGAGCGCTTTGGCATTGGTGGCTGCTTCCAGGTCATTGGCGATGCCGCGCATGCCAAGCTGCACGATTTTCTTCACCGAGGGCAACTTGGCCACGCGGAGAACCCAGGAGGCGTGATCGAGGTTGCCCTTCGCGCCATTCCAAGTATCCAGGTGCGCGTAGTGCACGACGGTCAGCGGAACGTCAAAGGCACGGATCACCGGGAACGTGATGCTGTGATCTCCACCCAAGACAATCGGAAAGGTTTTCTTCACGAGAATTTTCTTCACGGCTGCAGTGATTTTCTCGCCGGTCTCCGCAGGAACCGTTGGATAGACAATCACATCGCCCACATCGACCCAGCGCTTGCCTTTGAGGACAGTGCGGTCGCCATCGATGTAATAGAAGCCATCCGTTAAATCGTGGGCATATTCCTGGGAGTTTTCACGCATGTCGCGCGGGCCGTAGCGTTCTCCGGGCTGTCCCCAGGTACCTTCATCGAATGGCACGCCAAGCACGGCGAAATCAGCGTGCAACTTGTCGAGGTCCGGTTCGTGGGGCGCGCTCAGGAAGGTTCTGACACCGACAAAGGTGGGAGCGGTTTGCGCTGCGGCAGATGCCGGGAGCATTATGGCAATCAAGCAAACCAAAACTACGGCGATTGTTCGTTTGCGCATGGCCTCTCCCTCTCTCGCTTCCGCACGTTCAATGGAAAAAATGATTCTACGCTCAAGAAGACATGATGAGGTGGACGAGGGTCCGGAGGGCTACGCCGGTGGGGCCTTTGGCGAGCCAGGGTTTGGCGTCGTCGTTCCAAGCGGTGCCGGCGATGTCCAGGTGAATCCAGGGCGTGTCGCCGGTGAACTCCTTGATGAACATGGCGCCGGTGATGGCGCCGCCGCCTTTGCCGCTGCCGATGTTCTGGATGTCGGCGACGGTGCCCTTAATGAATTCGCGGTAGTCGTCGTCGATGGGCATCTGCCACATTTTTTCGCCGACGGCTTTCGCACTGGCGAGGAGTTTGTCGGTGAAGGGCTGGTCGGAGCCGAAGACGCCGACGTTGACGTTGGCTAGGGCGACAACGATGGCGCCGGTGAGGGTTGCGGCGTCGACAAGATGCGTGGCGCCGAGTTGCTTGGCGTAATGAACGCCGTCGGCGAGAATGAGGCGGCCTTCCGCGTCGGTGTTGAGAACCTCAATGGTTTTGCCGGACATGGCGGTCTGGATGTCGCCAGGCTTTTGGGCTTTGCCGCCGGGCATATTTTCGGTGGATGGAACGACGCAAATCACTTTGACGCTGGGCTTGAGAGCGGCGAGAGCGCGCATGACGCCAAGCATGGTGGCTCCGCCAGCCATGTCGTACTTCATTTTTTCCATGCCTTCGGCGGGCTTGATGGAGATGCCTCCAGTATCGAAGGTAACGGCTTTGCCGACGAGGCCGATGACCGGCGCGCCGGGCTTCAAATTCGCGGGCGTGTAAGTGACGACCATGACGCGGGGCGGCTCGGGACCTCCCTGGGCGACGCTGAGGAGCGCGCCCATCTTGAGATCAGCGATTTTCTTTTCATCGAGGATTTCGACGGAAAGGCCGGCTTCC
>DATNLB010000745.1:0-2258 GCA_035603095.1 Candidatus Acidiferrales bacterium | reverse complement strand
GCGAAAAGCTACAGGAGGATTGTCCTCTCCGCAACTATCGTCTCTGCTCGCCCAGTTGCAATGGCTCACGGTCGCGGGGAAACCGGAAAACAATAAGTTGCGTGTGGCTCTAGACGGCGAAAGCCTGGAAGAAAAAACCGCTCAGCAACTTGCTGATTTACTGAATGGCGTGGCGCTGTTGGCCCGCGCGGGACTTAGCAACGCGAGAACCCAGCAACAACTCGGCGCATCCACGCGGCAGTCTTACCTGGCATTGTTAAAGAGCGTCGAGGTTTCTCGCATTGATCGACCAGATCTTAAGTCGGTGCGACTAATGTTTGATGTCACGCCCGATCTTCTTAAATCCGCGCCAAACTATGCACCCGCGGGTGCTCCGCTGAAATGATCACAGAGAATGAAATGGCCGGAAAAAACCCCACCCTTGCAAAAACCGAAGCTGTGAAGAAACCCTTTGAATTTCAGTCTTGCAAAAAAAGAAGTGTGCCGTAAGCTCGCGGCATGAGCCAAGAAAACGCGAACAACCAACCGCTGATCCGCTGGGTCAACCGACAGCAGATGAGCTGGCGTGCGGTGGACGTCGAGAGACTGGTCGACGAAGATCATCCGGCGCGGGCGATCTGGGCGCTGATCGGGCGTAGGGACCTGGGGCAGTTCTACCAAGGCATCGCGAGCAGCGCGGAGGAAGGCGGGCGGCCGGCGTTCGATCCGCAGCTACTGATCAGTTTGTGGGTGTACGCCTACAGCCAGGGGATCGGCTCGGCGCGCGAAGTGGCGCGGCGGTGCGAGTACGATCCCGCATTCCAGTGGTTGACCGGGTTGCAGGAGGTGAACTACCACACGCTGGCGGATTTTCGCGTGGAGAAACAGAAGGAGCTGGATGAACTGTTCACGCAGGTGCTGGCGGCACTCAGCAGGGAGGGGCTGATCACGCTGGACCAAGTGATGCAGGACGGTACGAAGATCCGGGCACAAGCGAGTCCGCGCAGCGTTCATTGGGAGCATAAGATTCAAGCCCATCTGGAGCGCGCGCGGCGACGCGTGGCGGAAATGGGCGATCCACGGAGCGAAGAAGCAAGTCCCAGAGAGAAGCAGGCGCGCGCACGAGCGCGGCGGGAACGGCAAGAGCGGCTGGAAAAATCGATGGAAGAATTGGAGAAGCTGCGCACGCTTAAAGCAGCAAGGTCCCCGAACAAACGGGTGAGCATCACAGATCCCGAAGCCCGCATGATGAAGCAACCACACGGCGGGTTGGCGCTCAGCTACAACGCGCAGCTTTCCACCGATGCCGCGCACGGTTTAATCGTCGGTGTGCGCGTGACGCAGGCGGCGAGCGATTGGGATCAGTTGCTGCCGGCGCTGGAACAGATCGATCAACGGCTGAAGCAGAAGCCCAAGCAGATCGTTGCGGATGCGGGTTACACGACGCGAGCCATTATCGAGGAAATGGCGGAACGAAAGATGGATTTTCTGGGCAGCATGCCCCGTGAAGATGCGAGCAGCGGGCGAACCGCTCCGCATCGCCTGCCCCCGAGCGCTTTCATTTTTCAGCCCGAGACAAATCGTTATGTGTGCCCCGAAGGCAAGTTCTTGCATCACGAAGGGCGCTTGAAAAACGAACGCGGACTGGTTTCCCGCCGCTACTGGGCCCGGGCCAAGGATTGCCAGGCCTGCATGCGCAAGCCAGCGTGTTGTCCGGAAAATCGCAGCGGCGGCCGGGGAATTTTGCGACTGGAGGAGAGCGTTGCAGTTCTGGCGTTCCGGCAGAAGATGGCAACCGAGCAAGCGCGGGCAAATTACCACCGCCGCGGAAGAGTGGCTGAGTTTTGTAACGCATGGATCAAAAGCAAGCTAGGCCTCAGACAGTTTCACCTGCGTGGCCTCGCAAAAGTGCAAATGGAAATGCTGTGGGCCTGTCTCACTTACCACCTCCAGCAGTGGGTCAGACTCCGAAAAACTAGTTCCTTGGCTCCTGCGGGCTGCTAAAACGAGACCGAACGACAAGACCGGCACGCAAGCAGCCCGAAAACACGAGCGAGACTTCTCCATCCTGCGGAAACTTTGCAAATCGATGGTTTCTTCACAGCTTCAAGAACGCAAGGATGGGGCACCCTCCGCTCTTGTTTAAATTGAGTAGCTGGGACTAATTCTCTCCTCTAGATGAAGACGTCCAAACGCACCAACGGGCTTGGTGCGGTCTACGCCAACTGCAATAAACACTTAATGTCACGATAATGGGTGGTGGCGCGTCTAACAGGCTA
>DATNLB010000557.1:0-2626 GCA_035603095.1 Candidatus Acidiferrales bacterium | reverse complement strand
GGCGGCTGGGAAAAGGCGTGGTGCTCGCAAAAGATACGCCGAACTTCATCGCCAACCGCATCGGAACGTTTTCGATGCTGAATGCGCTGCGCCTGATGGGCACGCTCGGAATGACCGTGGAAGAGGTGGACGCCTGCACGGGGCCGGCAGTGGGCTGGCCGAAGTCGGCGACGTTTCGAACGGCGGATATTGTGGGTCTCGATGTTTTGGTGCACGTCGTGAAGAACATTTACGAGACGGCGCCGGACGACGAATCTCGGGAAATGTACAAAGCGCCGGCGCTGGTGGAAGAAATGGTCAAGCGCGGCTGGCTCGGAGACAAGACGGGACAGGGCTTTTACAAGAAGGTGAAGGGCGAAGGCGAAAGGGAAATCCTGACGCTCGATGTGAACGCCATGGAGTATCGCGTGCGGCAGAAGGCGAAATTCGCTTCGCTCGAAATGGGTAAAGCCATTGAGGACACGCGGGAGCGGTTGCGTGCGCTTGTGGGGCCCGTGCTCGAAGGCCAGAAGGGAGACAAGGCGCAGCAGTTTTTGTGGGGCGCACTTTCCGAAATGTGTTTGTACGCGGCGCGGCGCGTGCCGGAGATTTCCGACAACCTTGTCGACGTTGACCGCGCGATGCGCTGGGGCTTTGCCTGGGAACTCGGGCCGTTCGAAATCATGGATGCCATTGGCGTGAAGGCATTTGCTGGCCAAGCGCGGAAAGAGGGACGCACGCTGCCACCGGTTCTCGAGAAAGTTCTGACGAGCGGGCGGAAGGGATTTTACGAATCAGAGAAAGGGACGACGACCGTTTTCGATATTGGCAGCGCCGGAGCTAAAAAGGTCGAGGAGCCGAAAGGCGTCATCATTCTGAAATCGCTGAAAGATGCAGGCCGTGAAGTGGAGCGCAATTCCGGCGCGAGCCTGATCGATCTCGGCGACGGCGTGATGTGCTGCGAATTTCACGCCAAGATGAACGCCATCGGCGCGGACTTGATCGCCATGCTGCACAAGGGTTTGAAGCGTCTGGAAACGGATTTCGAAGCCATGGTGATTGCGAACCAGGCGGTGAATTTTTCCGTCGGCGCAAACCTGATGCTGGTTCTGGTGGGAGCCCAGGAGCAAGAGTGGGACGAATTGCACATGGCGGTGAAGCAATTCCAGAACATCAACCTGGCGATCAAATACGCGCCAAAGCCGGTGGTGGCAGCGCCGCAGGGACTGGCACTCGGCGGCGGTTGTGAAGTGGGCCTGCACGCGGCAAAGATTCAAGCGGCGGCGGAAGCATACATCGGCTTGGTGGAAACGGGCGTGGGGTTGATTCCCGGTGGCGGCGGCACGAAGGAAATGCTGATCCGCGCGAACGAACACGCCGGGGGGACAAGCTTCAGCCTGTCCTCTTCTCTGGAATCCGACCTCGATCTTTTCCATGCCCTGAAGCCCATCTTCGAAGCCATTGCGATGGCCAAAGTTGGCACAAGCGCGGAGGAATGCCGCGACCTGGGATATTTGCGCCGCGAAGACGGCGTTTCCATGAACCGCGACCGGTTGGTCGCCGACGCAAAGGAAGCCGCTCTGGCGCTCGTGCGCGGCGGCTACAAGCCGCTGGCGGCAAGCTGGCAGGAAGGCGCGCAAACGACGCAGATCAAAGTGCTCGGCGAACAGTTTCTTGCCGGCGCAAAGCTCGCCATCCACATGATGCTCCGCGGCGGCTATGCCTCCGAGTACGACGCACATGTCGGCCGCAAGCTCGCGAACATTCTGGCTGGCGGCGCGCTGTCGTCACCGCAAATGGTTAGCGAGCAATACGTGCTCGATCTCGAGCGCGAAGCCTTCGTCTCTCTCTGCGGGGAAAAGAAAACTCAGGAGCGCATCGCTCATACGCTCAAGACTGGCAAGCCGCTTCGTAACTAGGAAGCCGGCCTCTCTGGAGCCACCGAATCAACGGCACGCACTCAGCTGACGGGGACGGAAAAGTGTTCATGAAGAATGCACAGCCTGCCTTGGCTGTCTCTTTGAAAGACGTGGGTAGCGCGTACAAGATTGAGCTTTTCTTCGACACGCTTGCCGCCGCCGACGTCACGGCCGGTGGCTTGAAAATGAAACGTGTAGCTCGCAATGCCCGCATCGGAGCCGACCAGCACAACATCGATGGGGCCGAGCTTTAATTCCATCCGTGTATCGGGACGGAAGTATTCTCTAGAGCGGCGCATCGCGCCTAAGCGGCCGGGTTCAGCGCGGCCCATGGAGATCTGAAAAATCGTACTTCCCGGCGCATAGTAGGAATTCAGGAGGTCTTCCGACTTAGCAAGAAACGTGGTCCAGAAAAGTTCAACCCCTTTGCGTACCTGCTCGTTGGTTAGCTTCTCCAAGATGAACCTCGCGGACGGCAACAACGCACCGTCTCCATCTGTGCTTGTCGTATTGTAGTCGTTTGCCCCGCGGCCATTTGCTGGATGTGATGGAAGGTTAACCGTCGTGGCACACCGCCGCTTCCTTCAGAGGCTAAAATACGGAAGAAGGGCTTCTAATCGTATAAAAACGTATTGCTTTGACGGTTCATAGTGCGGTATTCTACGCATTCGCAGGAGGCGGATTGTGCAAAAGCTGCTAGCGCCGCGGGAAGCGGCGAATATTCTGGG
>DATNLB010000363.1:0-3041 GCA_035603095.1 Candidatus Acidiferrales bacterium | reverse complement strand
TCGCAGCAGGGCATCCAGAACCTCACCGACGCCGAGGCCGCAGCTCTTGTCGCCGGGGATCGCGAAAGCCATGGCCGCGACCTGCTCAATGCGATCGAGGCGGGCGAGTTCCCGCGCTGGACGCTGTTCATTCAGGTGATGACCGAGGCTCAGGCGAAAACCCACAGGCACAATCCGTTCGACGTGACCAAGGTGTGGCCGAAAGCGGAGTATCCGCTGATCGAGGTCGGCGTGATGGAGCTCAACCGCTACCCTGATAACTTTTTCGCTGAAGTGGAGCAGGCCGCGTTCTCGCCGGCCAACATCGTGCCCGGCATCGGTTTTTCGCCCGACAAAATGCTCCAGGGGCGGCTGTTCTCCTACGGTGACACGCAACGCTACCGGCTCGGCATCAACTTCAACCACATTCCGGTCAACGCGCCCCAATGCCCGTTCCAGAGCTACCATCGGGACGGCAAGATGCGCACCGACGGCAATCTGGGTGGAACACTCACCTATAATCCCAACAGCGCGGGGCTCTGGGACAACCAGCCGGATTTTGCCGAGCCGCCGCTCGCGCTCGAAGGGGATGCGGCGCACTGGGACCATCGCGTCGACGACGATCATTGGGAACAGCCGGGAAATCTGTTCCGGAAGATGACGCCGGCGCAGCAGCAGTTGCTGTTCGAGAACACGGCGCGTGCAATGGGCGACGCGAAACTGCACATCAAGGAGCGGCACGTCGACAATTGCACGCGTGCCGATCCGGCATACGGGGCTGGGGTGGCAAAGGCCCTCGGGCTCAAACAACCGGAGTTGGTCGATTGAGGGAGCCCTAAACTATCCCGCCGATTAGCTGCCACATATTGGTGCCGACATCGACGCCCCACCGCCGAGGGGACGTCGAAGGAACCACAGTCGCTGCGTAATTCACACGCGTTGTGCCGTCCATCAACGGAGCCTCAAGAAGAGAGCCATGACCCAACCGAAACCCCGAAAACTTCTAGTAAACCGTCGTACGGTTTTGAAAGCGTCTTCGACTGCTGCGGGTGCGCTTGCTGTCGATAGTCAGTTGAGTGGACAGGCGGTCGCGCAGTCGGTTAACGAGTCGCCAACATTTCGGCGTCCGAAGACCATTCTTCCGGTGCCAACTCCTTCGCCCCAGTTTCAGCATGTGGCGCCCGGGATTCCCGACACTCAAATGACTCGCGAGGCGACCGGGTTACTTCGGGAATTCAGCACGCCAGTGTTGATCAACCATTCCCATCGCGTGTTCTTCTGGGCAAACGAGATGGGGCGCCAAACGGGACAGAAATTCGATGTGGAGCTTGTATTCATCTGCGCTGCCTTCCACGATTTGGGTCTGCTCAAGAAGTTCAGTAGTGCCTCTGACCGCTTCGAAGTGGATGGCGCAAACGCAGTACGTCAGTTTCTCGAACATCATGGCGTCCCCAGCGCCAATATTCAGACGGCTTGGGACGCGATAGCGCTTCACACCACGCCCGGCATTGCAGCGTACAAACCCTTGGAAGTGGAACTACTTTACAACGGCGTGGCCCTGGATTCACTCGGCGTTGGGTACGAAACCTTTCCCGAAGACGTTCGCACGCGAGTAGTCAGCCAGTTTCCGCGCGTCAATTTCAAGAACGATATCGCTAACGCGTTCCTTCACGGCTTCGAACACAAGCCGCAAACGACGGAAGGTACCTGCAACGAAGACATCTGCTCGCATTTCATTCGTAACTACAAGCGGAGCAACTTCTTTGATCAGGTCCAGAATTCACCGTTCGCGGGATAAGATCGCTCAACGCTGTACGGTCACGCGCCCGAGCGAGAAAAGCAACCTGGCGAGTCCATCCTTGTCGTCCATCGAAATCCGGGCCGCACCTGTCTGGGCCGTCGTCGCTATCGCCGGTCGGGCCAGCCTTGCTCGCCGGGCTTCGGGTTTCTTGTCCGGCTTGGGACCGTTGAACATCAGCGTCAAGCCATTCCGCTGCGCCGACTACTCCAAACGCAGAAGAGCGCGCCGCCCAATGGCGGGCAATATTTGTGATTGCCAATCGTGTGAAGGCGAAATGGATACCCCCATCAAGCTAAAGCCAGTGGCTGACTTGCGGGACTATCTCGCGGAAGAGCGAACATTTCTCGCCTGGATTCGCACCGGCATCGCGTTGATGGGTTTCGGGTTTGTGGTGGCGCGTTTTGGGATTTTCGGCGACCAGCCCCACATGACGCAACAGACCCTCGCCGGTCAGCCCCACGAGCTCTCACTCTGGTTTGGCGCCGCGCTCATCGCGATCGGCGCAATCGTAAATCTCTTTTCCGCACAGCGTTTTATACGCCTAGTTGGCGAGTTGAACCGCGATCAGTTCGCGGACCGCTCCCTCTCCAAGCAAGGTGTGATTGTGGCCTTGTTCCTGGCGCTGCTTGGCATTGCCATGACGATTTACCTGACCTTGTTCCTGGCGCAACCGCCGGACGCGTAGCATGCGACGTTCGCCAGCATCGCGACCGGCAAATAGGAGAAGATGATGGAAGGCTCAAAAACCCGTTACGTCGACAATACGAGTCAGCTCCTTTCGGCGGGTCTCACCATCCGACAAAAGGAGCCAAAGAATCTGGAGGCTCCCTTCGATCCGATCGATTCTTATCTCACTCCGACGGAGCTGTTCTACATACGCAGTCATTTTCCGATACCAACCTTGGACCGCGCCTCTTATCAACTACGCATCGATGGCGCGGTCAGGCGTCCGTTCACATTGAGCTACGACGAGTTGCGCACCATGCCATCCGAGACCCGGGTCGCGACTCTTGAGTGCGCAGGGAATAGTCGGGTCTTTCTCGTTCCTCAAGTGCAAGGGGCACAGTGGGAACTCGGAGCAGTCAGCAATGCGGAATGGACCGGCGTACCCCTGCGAGCGTTGCTGGAGCGCGCCGGGCTGGAGGAAGACGCTTGCGAGATTGTGCTCGAAGGTGCGGATCGCGGAACACCTACAGAAGAACCTGTGCCTCCCGAACCGATATCATTTGCCTGGAGCCTGCCCCGGGCCAAGGCAATTCAG
>DATNLB010000558.1:0-9517 GCA_035603095.1 Candidatus Acidiferrales bacterium | reverse complement strand
CGCCGTTTGTGAAAGTCGCGAAAGTATTGCTAAAGCTGACCGCCGGGTGACCGAAGGTGGAAAGCGCGAACGGGCCTACTACGGCGCCGTACGCTGCGATATCACTCTGGTCGAAGCCGATGCCGGATAGGAAGCCCTGCAATGTGGTATTGCTATGGCGCAGGAGGCTTTGGCGGTTAAAACCGCCCCGCGCCTCGTTGACCATCGTATCCCGGAAGGTATGCGTATAGGACAGAGAAACGGTGTTGTTTCTGCGATCATTTTGTGTCAACCCAAGCCCGGTGAAGGGGTTGACCACCGCGGTGTTGGCGTTGACTTGTGCCGACGCGTTATACACTCCGTAGAGGTGATTTCGCTCGGAGAAGTCGTGGTCTAGCCGCAAGGTGCCGAGATCCTGGGTAGAATTGCCCGGCAGGATCGTCTGGAAGCCTCCAGGAATTCTTCCGTTCTTCGGGTTGATGGGGGTGCCGAGTCCGATCTTGGGGAAATACGTGGAGATTAGTTTTTGGACGGTGGGATTGAGAAGTCTCGAAGGGATCTGAATGAACCGCTGAGTTGTATTGCCGCCACAGTCGGTCACCATCTCTGTGTCCGTGGTTATCTCCTGTTGAGTCAGGGGGGCGACGCCTGCAGGCAAAACCACAATGGGTTTTGCCGACTTCACTGCCCCCGGGACGCAGGGGTTAGCCGGGGTACCGGGATCCGGGGTATCGATCAGACCGGAAAAATCTCCGGTGTACAGCGAAGGATGCGGGTTCGTAGTTGATGAAATCTTGGTGGGAGAAACGGCATAATTTCGTTCATACGCCGCGAAAAACCAGGTCTTCTTGAGCAGCGGGATTGGACCACCTACCGAGCCCCCAATGTCGTTGAAGTTAAAATATGGGTTCGGGTAGCTGGATTGAAAAGCCGTTGGCGAGAACATGGCCTTCCCATTCAGATCGTCCAGCGTCCACGCAGCCAGCGCGGAGTTCTTATTGTTGTAGAACGCCGATCCATGATAGTCCGCGCCACCTCGTTTGGTGGTGACCCGAACGTTGGCGATGCCCGCATATTCCGCGCTGAAATCAGAGGTCAGAAGATTAATCTCGCCGACACCCTCCAGCGAAGGCTGGCTTGCGGTAGGCACGCCAAAGATTCCACCGTTTGAGCGCTGCCCATCGAGCGAAAAGCTGGCCCCATAGCTCTGTGCGCCGATAAATTTGAAATTGCCGTCGGCGTCGGCCTGGGTTACGTTCGGATTCAGATAGAGAAAGGTGTACACATTGCGGCTGTCGCGAGGAAGTTCGACAATCGCCTGATTGTTCAGAGTCTGGCTGATGGTCTGGTCTTCCGTGTTGATGGCCGGCGCTTCCATCGATACCACCACGCTTTCCTGCGCCGCGGAAACCTTGAGCGCCGCATCGGCGCTCACCACGTCGCTGCCGTTCAAGACCACGTCCGTGATTTCTTCCTTGCTCATTCCAGCAGCGGTGATGACCACCCTGTAGGTGCCGGGCTGCAGCCCGAACATTTCGTAAATGCCCCGAGAGTTCGTTCTTGTTTCCCGTGCTGTTTTGGTAAGGGCATCGGTGATCATTACCATGGCACCCGGAATGACGGCTCCGGTTGTGTCCGTCACTGTTCCGCGAATGGTGCCGAGATCGGTTCCCTGTCCGAATACAACTCCGTCAGCACCGAATAGAAGGGCCAAGAAAACTACGCAGGCAGACGTGGCTTTGTACATCAAGGAAACCTCCCCCACAAACTAATCTAGGAGAAAATATGTACCACAATAGAAAAGCAAACGCAACAATAAATGGATTAGAAACAACACAAAGAGAAAGAATAGAAAAGTATTTTTGTGAGCTATGCTTTCGTCATTTGACCCAACCGAAGGAGACACCCTATACTTGGCTTACGGACACGGTGCATGACCCCTAAAGCTCGTCTGCTAACAGAACAGCGCCGCCGGAGCGTGCTGGACCTCGTCGAACAAGACGGCCAGGTAACTGTCGTGGATATGGTCAGACGGTTCTCCATTTCTGCCGTCACCGTCCGCAACGACCTCGACGCTCTCGCTTCTACCGGCGCGGTGGTGCGATCGCACGGCGGCGCCGTGCGGCGGGTGGAGGCCACTCAGGATTACCCGCTCCGCACCAAGGAAACTCTGCACAGGGATGAAAAAATCAGAATCGGAAAGGCCGCGGCAGAATTGGTACGGCCAGGCGAAACCATCATTCTCGATTCAGGAACGACCACGGTAGAGGTTGCGCGCCATTTGAAAAGAATGAGAATGCAATCGCTTACGGTCATTACCAATGCCTTGAATATAGCGGTCGAACTGGCGGATACACCTGGAATTACACTAATTATGATCGGTGGGCTGTTGCGTCCGGTGTCCTGCTCCTTCGTCGGACCCCAAGCGGAAGCCATGATGAACGAGTTCCACGCTGACCGTCTTTTCCTCGCTGTCGACGGTTTCGATCTCGATAACGGACTTTCGACACCGGATGTGCTCGAAGCGCAGCTCAATAATGTGATGATCCGCTCCGCGAAAGAGGTCAATGTCGTCACGGATTTCAGCAAACTGGGCCGGAGAAGCGTTTCAAAGATTGGCTCCCTTGACAGAATCCGGCGCCTGATCACGGATAACCGTGCGACTCAGGAATTTACCGAAGCACTTCGCAAAAAGGGTATCGAAGTTATCGAGGTGTAGCGCCTTCGATGGCCAGGCGGCTGAAGTGATAAGACATTCGGTTTTCGGGCAATAGCAAGGATTCGCGAAGCGACGCTTGGCCTTGCACGCCGCGCCCAAGCGCGATCTGCAAAACTCCTACGGAATAAAGCAACCAACTCTGGTGGTCGCCGGTTCGTGCATTCGATTCCGCTCGTGACAAGGCTGAAGAGAGACGTTCCTGCCATAGAGCCGGATTATAGCCGCTCAGCTTCTTGGCCGAGGCCCATGCCCATACGGCGTCCGATGCATCGGTCATTTGCGCCGAAAGCCGGTACCTTCGTTCCGCTTCTTCTTTTTGGCCGCATTCAGAAGATAATTCACCGAGTAGGTAGTTTGTTCTAGCCGAATTGAGTATTGGTTGTAAGCCGTCTTGCGTAAACGAAAGGCCCGCAACGGGAGAACCGAGTGCTCTCGCTGTGGCGACAGCGTCCTCGCAATGGCCGCTTCGCCCCAGCCCAAGGGCTTCCTGCAACTTCACCTCAACCCACACCTGGCGAACGTTTGTTCCGCCTTCTTCACTGCCAAAGAACCGGTTCCGGAACAATTCAATTGCGCCGCTATAATCCCCTTTCTCGGCACGGTTCAAAGCCAGTTCATACACCAAACTAGTGGGCATTCGGTCCAAGTCAGGATAAAGTTCAAGTGTTTTCACGCGCTCCGCCGCAGGTTTCGCCAGAAGCGTCATCGCGGCAATCGCACCGGAATAGTTCACGATATTCGACGGATCATTTTTTATTCCTTCCTCGAATGAATTCCATGCACTCGGGAAGTCCCGCTTCGCGTGAAGCAACGCTAATCCGAGACTGGCTTCCAACACGGGTATTTGGGGATTGAGCTTCCGCGCTTGTTGCCACTCGCTGAGAGCCTCGTCCGTTCTTTCACGGGCGAAATACCAGGTTCCCAGGAGGTAATGAGCGGTTGCGTCTTTTTCATTCGTACGAATGGCGGCTTTGAGCGCCTGCTGGTCTTCGACCGTGCTCGGAAATATATATGCAGTCGAAAGGCGAGAGGCTTGCAAATAGTCATTGGCACCCGACTCCCCGAGTTTCTCGCGGCAGTGCCCGCGGAAATAAACAACCAGGGGGTGGTTCTGGGGGACGACCGCGCCAGGTTCGGTCTGGTCCGCCGTCGGCGGCGGGTACTCACGTGAAAGAACCTCCACGGCTCGACGGTAAAGCCCCAACCGCGCGTATTCCGATGCAAGATTTAAGACACGATAGGGATCGGCGGCCAGATGCACGAGGTTCGGCTTTCCGAGTTCCTCGCGTAGAAAATCGCTCAGTGGAAAGAGTGCGAGCCGTTCCCTTGCTAGCTTCTCTCCATCTGCTGTCCTTCCCACCGCGCGCAATGCAACAGCCAGTTCTTCCGCTGCACGCAGGTCTTCCGGAGCAGATTGGAGGCTTATAGTCAGAGATTCTGTCGCTTGCTTCAAGCCACCCAGGCGTGCCTGCACTTCGGCAAGGCGCAAGGCAGCAGCCGCACGATAGGAAGGTAATCGCATCGCTTCCTGATAAGCGTCAACAGCATCTTTTTCTCGTTCGACGCCCTCGTACGCAATTCCAAGATAATAGGAAATCTCGGCATCGGTGGTATTTCGGTCATGCGCGGCAGCTAGATGAGATAACGCTTCTTCAAAGCGCATCAAACTGGCGTCCAGTCGTCCCGCCGCTTTCAACAATTCAAAATCTGCGGGGAACTTCAGCAAAGCCTTTTGATAAGTTTGCGTTGCGGCTAACAGGTTGCCGTTCAATTCTTCAGTCTTACCCTGCTGGAGCCAATCGTCTTCGGTTCGACGCGTCTCCTCCGGTACGGCATAGGAAATTTGCGGGCCGACTTTGATTTCGGAATCCGGCGCCCAGTCATACTCGCCTTCCGTCTGCCTCAACAGCAGGGCATCCTCGCTGTTTTTGAGTTGAAACGTATATTTCCTGCTGGCATTTGGAATGCGAATTTCTTTCTTCCACACTCGCTCTGGCACTAAATCTGCCTTCTCGTTGAGTAAGGAAGTGTTTCCATCCAAAATCTGGACCGCAGCAGCCGGCAGCCTTCTGTTGGCATTGAGGGAAACCGCCAGCATGCCGGCCCTTCGCTCCAAATGCACCGCCCCGGCAAGATTTGCGCGGGAAATCCCCTCGGTGTCGCGGACCGGTATCCAGTATTCTGTGAAGGCTATGGAGTGTCGCGGTTCAAGGAATGCGTACGTCTCCTGATTTCTGAACAGGCCCGCTTGCAACTCGACATAGGCGCTACTGTTGTCGGAGAGTGCCTTGCGCCAGTCAAGGCCATCCGGGTCAACACCCCAGGACCAAATTTTCTTAGCAGGTAGTTCGGCATAGTCGGCAAAGTGGACGGTCCCGGTGTTTGTTCGTGGATGCCACACACCCATGAAGTTTTCCCGGCTTCCATGGACGAACAACGATACTGGACCATCGGTCTGGTTGCGTATGACGCTGAGATCCTTCCCTTTCGAATCGATCGGCCACCTTTGCACTTCCGCAAACCCGTGTGCTGCGGCAAAGCGCATGGGGTATTGGATCTGAGAATCGTCCCAGACCTGCACAGCGGCATTGTTCCACCAATAGAAACGATGCCGCACATCGCTTCGATTACTCAGTGTCACGCGCTGTTCGAGAACAGTGGAACCAGGACGCAGAGTCAATTCGACGGACCATTCCATTCCATAAACTCTGTCGACATTGCCCACGGTGATCGACGCACTGCCGTCCTCGTGGCCCGCATACGCGAAATCCACAGGGGACATCGAAACCCAATTGTGGGAAACAGGAAAGTTAAACTCAACGCCGAATGCGGCCCAGGCTCCGCGGTAGCCAATCCTGGCTTTCTTGATGGAAGGGTTGGCATAGAACATCGGCTGCCCGCTGATTTTATCGACGCAGGTATAAATATGTCCGCCCAAATCCGGCAGCACCGAACATTTCAGATATTCGTTTTCAAGATAGATGGCACGCCATCGGTGCTCGGCACGCTGGTCGGTTATTTGTTTCCGCAGGGTATAGGGATAACTAAATCGACCGATCGCGAACTGGTCGAAAGAGGGGTTGGGGTCGGGCGCTCCCTCTTCGTATACTGGAAGATTCAGAACACCTTCCCATACCCGCACCTGCGCCTGAATGGGTGTGGCGTTAACCACTAGAAATAAAAACAGGACCCTCCATCGCATCGGCATCGCCTCGCAGGGAAACCTTCGCTAACGACGATTCAAGCGAGTTTTTTTCTCGATCATGGATTGATACAAGCCTCTAAACCCATTCTTCCAGCTCCCCGAGTTTCCTTCCGATGGCTCTTCACGAAGGAGCGTGCAGAGGAAATTTTTCCACTACGCGGTTGATAATTCCTCCTTCTGACGGTGAATCAGGCCGAAGCCCCTCTTCAAGGCAGCGAAAAAAAGACAGCAGTTGGGCGGCGACGACATACACCGTCGCGGTCTCTTCATCACCAAGCTCATTTAATCCTCGACACTCGATCACCTCATCCCCCTCTCTAACCGCAGAATCCGGGATGTTGTCTCCGACAATGACTTTGGACAATCCTAGTTTCTTCCGGTCCAATTCTTGCAACAAATCCAGCTCATACGCGCGGATCGTTGAATCGCACGATAAATGGCAAACGATCAGCGTGTCATCCTGCACGTAGCTCATGGGACCATGTCGAAAACCAAGATACGTTTCGCAAAGTGTGGTGACGCGGCCTGACGTCAGCTCCAGCATCTTCAACGCCGCTTCGCGCGAGGCCGCGAAACGCGACCCACTTCCGAGAAATACCACACGCTGGAAATCTGTGGCAGCAACCTTTGCCAGGACATCGAAGCTAGATCGGATCAGTTCCCCTGTTATTTGGCCCAGCCTCTCGCACAATTTTCGATATTCATCTGGCCTTTCCAGCATTCCGATGAAGCGCGCCGCGAGCAGCAGGTTGGTGAAACTGCTCGTCATGGCCAAGCTCTTGTCCTGAGTCTCGGCGGGAAGCGTGATGACATGTACTTTCTCATGGGCGCGCCAAGCTCGTGCTAGTCTTCCGTGCTCGTTGCAGGTCACCACGAGGTGCCGGAACTCAGGCTCCGTGTCGAGTAGCAACTCTACGGCCGCACTACTCTCGGGGCTGTCTCCGGATCTCGCCAAAGAAACAAGCAAGCCAGGCCTTCCGAGAGGCAAGGTTTTTCCGCCATGCATTAACAACGCTCCGCCACTGATCGATTCCGTGCAGATCCCCAGCTCATTTTGCAGTTGGAGGCACACGCATTCGGCGGCATACTCCGAACTCCCAGAACCAGTAAGCGCGAGACTTCGGATTCCTGCCACATCCTTTCTCAGGCCGTCCCGCAAAGCGATCATTCGATCGCAAGTGCCCAGCCACGTCCAGGGCTGCTGGCAGATCTCCTGCAGTGTGTGGAAGTATCCAAGCCGTTGTTGTTCCGCTTCCGGCCGGCCAAATAACTCTGCCGCTCTCGCTTGATTCTTCGTGAGCGCACGTTGCCACTCCGACTGCGTCAATAAAGAAGCACTCTCCATAGGATCCTTATGTCTCTTTCTCCCCAGGATGTTCGCGCGCTATCGACCAGGCTGAAGCTCAGGCGTAACGATGTCCAATGGACGATTTTCACCATCCACAGAACCATGCCAAACGCCCCCGCCGAAGGTTGTGATGTAAACTTTTTTGGGATCTTCGGGATCAGGAATGACCCGATGTCCCCATTTGAAGTTAAACCCAGGTATGCGCGTCCAGCTTTCGCCACGGTCGTTTGATTTCCATGCGGAGGACTCGAACCCGGAAGCGTAGAGTATTCTTGCGTCGCGCGGATCTATAGCGACATCGTAGAGGTGGCGATCGCGATCGAGAACTCGCGTCCATGTGTCTCCTGCATTCACCGACAAATAAATGCCACCACCTTCACCGTGCTCTCCTTTGTCCCTCGCCCACGCCGCAAGATAGAGTCGATCCGGTGCGCTGGGATCAACTGCCAAGCCGTTCGGAGCGTTGCTTCCCTCGGGCATCGTTACGCGGCGCCAGTTTTCCGCTCCATCCGTCGACCTGTAAATCGCGCCATCGCCCTCCGTTCCTATGCTCCCATCCTCCGAACGTCGCGCCACCAGCGCGTAGAGCGTCCCTCTGTTATCTCTCACAATTCTCCACGCAAAAGGCTCTTTCTCTGTGATGCCATTGTTTTTCAGCTTCCAGCGCTTGCCCCCGTCCACGCTCTTGTATACACCGCGCCCGAAGGCAGCTACGTATAGAACGCGTGCGGTGGGAGGGCTTGCCGGGTCCAAAAGGACATGCGTCGCTGCCGTTTCCGCCATCCCGCCGTTCGATTTTGTCCAGGTCCTTCCCCCGTCGTCGCTGCGGCATACGCCGCCCCGATAATCCCGAATCCCTTTCCGTCTCCACATCTTTGGTCGCGGTAAATCATGCGTCCAACTGTTCACGCTCCAGACACGCCCCTTCACCTCGGGGTCAAATTCAATCCAGTACGTGGTGTTTATCCATTCCTTCGGCACACCGCGAGTGGAACTAATCCAGGACCGCCCGCCATCTTCGCTGCGGAAAAGGCCAATATCGGTCGTGGAGATGAACTGCCGGTTGTGATCGAAGGGATCAAAGTGGTAGCCGTACGTGGTCGTTACATCTAGACCCGCGGTGACCCATCCGTTTTCGCCGGATTTTCGTGAGTATACGGCCACCCAACTTGCGCCTCCGTCCGTCGTGCGCATTGCTCTTCCCAAATCCGTCCCGTAGCTTATGTTGGCATCCTGCTCCGCCACGGCAAGCGCCAAGGGATTTTCGCCCCAATCCGATCCAAACCGCTCGGTGATCCATGCGTCGTAGATATTCTTGGCGGGCCTGGCGGCAGGATTGCTGTCCTCTTTCCAAACCGGTTGCCAAGTGCGTCCCGCATTCGTGGTCTTGGCAACCCCTAGCCATTTGCTCCCACCCTCTTCCAGTTCTCTATAGGAAACATAGGCGGCGTCCGGATTGCGCAGGCTGGTTGCGATCGCCCTCATTTTTCCGCCACCTGGACCCAAGCTGGCCTTTCGCCAAGTTGCTCCTTCGTCATCCGACGCGAAGGCGGATTCGTCGCCGATAACATAAATGAGAGGCTTGCCATCCTTCCTGAATCCCGCAGAGATATCCGTGAAAGTCTTTGCCGAGGGCCCGGAAATCTTCTGCATGCCCGAAGAGGTTTTCTTTTCAATGAAATGGGAGCCTGCAATGAGAAGCACACGAGCGTCGCTTGGTGAATAAGGATCCACCCACAGCTTGTTAGCCATTCCTGACAGCTGTTCCTCTTTTGCCCAATTTTGGCCCCCATCACGCGAGGTAAAGAGCGCAAACGTCCCTTTCCTTCTATCGCCTGCAACTACATAAAAGATCTTGGAAACAGAGGGATCGATGGCCATTGCCGTGATGTCGCCCAGCGGATCCGGCTCCGCAATTAGATCTTCGTCCGAGTGATCCGAGCTCATTTTGATGCCCTTCACAGAGGAAGGCTGTGGATAAATCAGGCTCCAGGTCTCGCCCTGGTCCTGGCTGCGCCACAAACCGCTAGATTGTGCATAAATTACTTTCTGATCCAGCGGATCGAAAACAAAGAACCGGACAACGCCGCGTAGATTAAACATGCGCCAAGACTTGCCGGCATCATGGGTGATATAGGACCCGGTCATGTCGCAACTCACCAAGACGGTATTTGGGTCGTGAGGACTGATAGTTGGATGGAACATTGCCCCGCCACCACCGGGGCCAATAATCTTGAAATCACCTGGACGGGAGTAGCCACCGTCG
>DATNLB010000168.1:0-11624 GCA_035603095.1 Candidatus Acidiferrales bacterium | reverse complement strand
CTCGACAGCGTTCTCCGGAAAAAACCCCTTGAACTCGTGATACAACTGTGCAGCCAGAGTTTTGTTGTGCGCCAGAACCAGCGCGGGACGATCGGCCTGTTCAATCAGCTTGGCCATGGTGAAGGTCTTGCCCGACCCGGTGACGCCAAGGAGCACCTGCTGCTTCTCGCCGGCTTCGACGCCGCGATAGAGCTGATCAATCGCTGCGGGCTGGTCGCCGCGCGGCTGATAATTGCTGTGCAGCTTGAATTTCATGGGATGGGTCTCCTGCAGTCCTGCCGGCTTCTGGCGAAACCCACATTATACTCCGGCACGCAAACTCTGGCTTTCGAAACGAAAAAGTGCCGGCAGATTCGAATCAGGGTTGATTCAGCGGCGTCTCCGTTACCAGCAAGACTTCGGCGTGGCTCTTCGCGTCAACGTTGTAGTGCACGCGGTTTGAGCCATCGGCCTTGGCCACTACGACGTCCATGAATTGGCTAGTCTCTTCCGTGGCGCGCACGACGAGACCGCTCTTCAGGGAAATATAGGTGATGATCTCGCCGGCGCCTTGCGCCGTTCCCATGGTCCGCAGCTCGTGGAGTTTAAAATCTTCGGGAGTTGCATCCTTCGATGACGATTTCTGTTTCAGCGTTGCCGTTGCGAGCAGCACGGCACAGGTATCGGGAGGGCCGTTGGAGGCGGAGACATCTCCCAGGATCGAAAGCTGGTTCGCTTGGCAGGGCTCATCTCTCACGTACATCGACTCGCGCGCCCAATGCAATCCGGCGATCGGCGCTGCCCCCTGTTCGGCTTGCTGCGATTTCCATTTTTCGCCGAACTTCATTCCGTCTGCAGGAAGCGTCCACGCCAGGGCAAAACGGGCCACCCACTGCTGCCAGGCCTGCTGCTGCTCGGGAAAAAGTGAATCCAGACCTTTTACTTGGTTCACCGAGCCATCCGATGAAATCGTGAACTCGACGCTTTTGCCACTGGGGTCCACACGCTGTTTATCCCAGTTAGGCTTTTTGTCACCCGGCTTCTTCAACCAGACACCGGAATCCAAAGTCAGAAACCGGCCAAGGGCGTGAATCGCCGTCTTGCTGCCCGCCTGTTGTACATCTAGGATCTCAACCCGCAGCAAACCGTGCGCATCGATTTGCGCCGCATTAGGCGCCATGGGCGCGACAACTTTACTTTCGGTCTTAACGGTCTTGTCGCTCTGAAAGCGGATGAGGTAGGTGATGGTTTGGCCGGGCTGCAATTTGGGGAGGAGATTGATGCGTTTGTCGCCGGCGGCGAGAGCGGCAACCGCAAGAAGGAACATTGCGACAATCCGTTGTAGTTGGCGTCTCATAATATCTGCCAGCACTCCGCGAGTCTTCGGAGACCCCTTCGCGCGCAATCACCGGAAAGAAATGGATTTTTCAATTTCCGGGAGTCTTAAAATGCCGATCGAAAAAATCGCTGGCCGCGTGATACGCCGCGAGCCAGGTCCGGTGCAGAAGAAAATCATGAATCTCGTCAGGAAAAACCAACTGGTCGAACGAGACTCCTTGTTTGCGCAGTGCCTGGGCCAGGTCGACCATCTCGGCGAAGGGGACGTTGCGATCATCGTCGCCCTGAATCAAAAGCACGGGGGAACGCCATGTGCTTACGGACGAGAGAGGTGAGGACTCCCAGGCCAACCGCGCAGCGTCCGTATGCTCGTTGGGCTTATAAGAGGCCATGAAGTTGGGGATCTCCGTGTTCCAGTCGTGCACGCCGTGAATGTCCACGCCGGCGGCAAACAAATCCGAAGCGCGGGCAAGCCCGAGCGCGGTGAGGTAGCCGCCATAGCTACCGCCCCAGAGCCCGATGCGGCGGGGATCCACGTCCGGCCGGGCGCGAAGATAGACGCCTGCGCCCTGGACATCATTGAACTCGCTGGCGCCCATCGCCCCGTAATTGAGAGCTTCGCGAAAGTCGAGGCCGTAGCCAATTCCGCTGCGATAGTTTACGGAGAGCACGACGTAGCCGCGGCTCGCGAGGTATTGATTCAGCGCGTAAGCATTGCTGTAGTAGAACATGTAGTGCCAGCCGAGGAGCATTTGGCGACGCGAACCACCGTGGAAGAACACAATGGCGGGATGGCGGGCAGGTTCGCTGGCATTCGGCGGGAGGAAGAGCTGGCCGTGAATCTGCATGCCGTCAGCGGCGGAGAAAATCACCTGCTGAGGAGTGACCAGCGCGCGGGAAGGAAAATCCGAGGGAGCAGTTTCGGGGGCGAGGTCACGGAGTTCACCTTTGCCGGCGAGGAACGCCGGACGCATAGGAGATTGAGCGTCGGAATGGAGCACGAGGACAGTGCGATTGTCGCTTGCTATCACGGGCGCGGTTTCAACGCCGCTGCCGGTGGTCACTGCTGCCAGACGTTCCCCTGATGGCGAAACGCGCCAGACGTGACGGCGGTCAATGTCATCCTGGTTCGAGGAGAAAATAACTTCTTCGCGATTCGCGCTCATCGAGACGAATTCGACTTCGAAATTCCCCGGCGTGAGCAGCTTGGCAGCTCCCTCCCTTGCCGAGACGGAGTATAGATGCATCCAGCCATCGCGTTCCCAGGGGAATACGATCTGGCCTCGCGCGCCCCAAAGCAACTGATTGTCCGAGACGACCTCGTGAAAAACGCTGCCCCGACCCGTTTCCGCGCGCCAGATTTCGCTCCCCTTGCCGGTCACCGCATCGGCAATTCGAATAGACCACGGCTGTCCATCGCGCCGCGGGCTGAATGGCAGGCCGCCTTTCGAAGCGGGAATGCGAAGGAAGGCGATCTGCCGGCTGTCGGGCGACCATGCGGGCTCCCGGTCCCTGTCCACACTTGGATCCAGATAAATGAGCGACTTAGCGGCAAGGTCGTAAACACCGATGAAAGCGTGGTCGCCGCGGCGGCTGACGAACGCCAATTTCGAACCATCGGGCGACCAGCGCAGATCGCTGGACTCGCCGTTCGCATGAATCAATTGCTCCGGCTTGGCGCTCCCGCTGAGCTTCGCGAGCCAGACTTGACTCTTCAAAATAAAGGCGACGCCATCTCCTTTGGGGGAGACAGCGGGCGAGTGGCCTTCACCGAGGAGCTTTGTCTCGCCGCTCTCGAACGAGAGCGCCCAGATGCCCTGTTCGACTCCCTGCGGGGAACTTTGCGCATTGGGATACGGCCGGTCTAGAAATTCGAGGTCTCCGCCACGCGTGTATACGATCGTCGCCGCTTCGGCGGACCAGCTCAATTGACCGAGATCCTGACCGTCGTCTTCTTTATAAGAAGTGGCCTGCCGCACTTTATAACTGCCATCCGCCGCCGGTTCGGCAACCCAGAGATTGCGACGGCCTTGCGCATTGAACACCCACGCCACGCGTCCCTTGGCGGGCGCGGCGGTAAGCTCCGTCGGGAACGGCGCGCTCATCACCTGCTCCAGCGTGAACGGTTTCTGCGCGCTCGCCCGCGGCATCACAATCAGCAGAGCTGCTGTGTACAACGGCGCATGACGCTTCATCGATCGTTTCCCTCCCAGCCTAAATAATCCTATTTCATTCAGAAGTCCGACGGTCAATCCGCCGGCTGACGGACGCCTATCTTTTCCACCGAGATTTTTGGGCCATCGAGCGGCCCGGAAATCTTGAGCACGTGTCCACTTTCGAAATCGCTCGCGCTGCGGTCTTTGCTTTTTCGCGCAATCGCGGTTTCGATCGACAAGTCGGCGTTTCGCGCGAAGCTGAGTGTTCCATTCACGAGCGTCGACTGCTTTTCCCCATCGAGGCGGAAGTCCTCCAGCAGGATGCTGCTGTTCTGCAAACGAAGTGAGACTTCTCCCCTGGCCCAACGCGAGACGCCCGTGTGTACGGCTCCGTCCGCGACGCTCGCGTTCACGTCCCACCCGCGAAACTCCACCTGGTTCAAATGAAACTCGCCGCGGCCGGCCAGTTTCCCCAGAAGCTCCTCGCGGCCCACGCCTTCGGTTTTCACTTGCAAAGTCCCCGACGCTACGCCGCCCAGGCGCTCCGCAATTCGTCCCGTTCCCGGCAGTTGCGCCAGGTTCACGCGTTCCAATTCCGCGGCGATCTCGTAGACGGGCCGCGGCAAGAACTTCGCATCGATCTTTGCGCGCACTTTGCCGCCCGCCCATTCTGCCTGCGCTTCACGCACATCGAGCTGGAGATCATGGAGGGACCCCTTGGCCAGCACTTGTTCCAGCTTCAACTTTTCGATCGACAATTGCGCAATGCCCAGTTCGCCTTCCGCATTCACGCGGCGGACCAGTTCACTCGCCGGCGCGCTGGGCGCCGATCCTCCAAGCAACTGGGGCAAAAGCCGCTGCAACCAGCTTGGCCGCGCTCTCGGCCCGACCCAGCGATCCAGGTCCGCGGCGTTCAACTGGTCCGCGTACAAATGAAATTTCCAATTCGCGCCATTTTCTCCGTCGGCCTTTGCCGGTTCCTCGATGCTGCCCGTCCACGTCCCGCCAAAGCCTTCGACTTTCATCACGCGCGCGATGCGCCGCCCGTCGGTCCAATCCAACGCACCTTCGGAAATTTTCAGCGGCTGGTTCAACCCTGCTACCGTCAAATTCGCTTTGGTAAAGCCAATCCTGCCGTTCCACCGGCCGGCGAGCGGCTGTTTCCACTCCCACTTCGTCATCGCAGCCGCCTGGCCGCTCAATTCCCAGCCATGATTCAACTGGCGGCCAAACGCCGCCGATAATTTGAGAAAATCTTCTGCCTTGTTGAGGTTTCCTTCGACACTGATGCTGCCTGCCCGCGTGTTAAGATCGTGCGCAAACGTTAGTTCTGCGGCGTTTTCCATGGCCAGCGCCGCGCGCCGCCGCTTCGGCGTGACTACGTCGCGAATTTCGCCTCCAAGAGCAACCCGCACCGGCCCAATCGTTAGCATGCCCCACTGGCGGCCTCCGCTCAGGGGACCGATTCGAACGGGCTCCGCAAAACCCGGCACTCTCACGATGCCTCCGCTGCTCGAAAGTGCCATCGACTCCAGCGCGAGCGGCCACCCGCGCACGATCATCCCGCCCGTAAAATACTGTTCCGCCGTCACACCCTCCGCCACGCCCGGATGAAACGCGCGATACCAGGCCAATAAGTCCGACGCCTGGATCCCCATCGAATCCAGCCGCAATTCCACCGAGGGTGCAGCTCCGCCAACGAGACGGAACATGCCGCGGAGATTCGATCTCGCTCCCTCCACGGCAATTTCCTCTCCGACCACCGTCGCCGCGCCAACATTCCAGCGGCCTTTGACGCTCACATTCAGACGGGGATTATCGGAACGTTCCGTCAAATCCCATCGATGCATCTGCACGGCGCGTCCCTGCACCGTGAACCTCCAGTCTCCGGGCGCATCTTCCTTAGCGAGCCCGCTTTTCGCTGTGGCATCCAGGGCAAACACGCCGCGCAAACCGTAATCTTGCCCGCGGAACAGCCGGAAGACGTCCGCCATGGACGCCTCGCTCCAGTGCAGAGAGATTTCAGCGGGCTGCAATCGCGTCGAAGTCCCCGCTACGTCGCCGAGCACCTTGATCGATCCCACAGATTGCAGCAAAACTCCGCTACGCCATGGTTGGGCATCCAACTGCAGTTGCCAGCGCCCGGGAGCGACCTGCTCCACACTCCCCGAAACAGCCGTGAACGCAAAAGGCAACTTGTCATCCCCGGTCTTAAAGTTGATGCGACCTTCATCAAATTCGATTTTTTCCAGCCGATTTACCAGAGCGACCGGCGAGGGCGGTCCATAGACGCGCCCGCTTTGGGCGGGATTGGCCTTTGCCGGCGGCAGCCACCTCTCCAGATTCCAGCGGCCTTCTGAGTTGCGGACCAGAATCAGGCTCGGCTGGTTAAGCGACATGGTTCCAAATTCAAAATGGCCCCTAAGCAGGCCCATCCACCGCAGACCGGCGCTCAGGCGTTCCGCACGGAGAAAGTATTCGTGGCCGAACGCGGGGTCCTCACCCACGGTCACACGGTTGGCATCCAGTTGCGGCCTCGGCAGAATCCGCACGTCGAAACTGGCGACCTCCACGGGCCGTCCGAATGCTCTTTCCAGGTGCGTTACAAGATACGCGTGCACGCGGTGGGTCCGCGCCAGAAGGGACACCCCGGTCTGCAAGACGATGGTGAGAACTACGATCACCAGCGCCGGTTTCCACCACTTTTGCAACTTGCTCATCCCGCTCGGAAGTTTCGCAGACTCACGCGCAAAAAGGTAGGGGCGCGGCCGTGTTCTGAATGAAGCGAAGAGTTTGTTCGGCCCCTAGACTCTTATGAAGGAATGAAATCCTAATGCACCGTATGGAGCATCCGGCTCCATCGCGTTCGAGACGGCAGATGCACCAGCGTCTGAAGAATGCCGCTCAATCGTGACCAAAACGTGGTATCACCGCCATAGTCGCTGCTTTTCGCCTCCACCGACCAGTAAATCAAGAAGGGCCGCCCCATGATGGCGTCACGATCAACGAATCCCCAGTAGCGGCTGTCCTGGCTGTGATCGCGGTTGTCGCCCATGGCGAAATACTTCCCGAGGGGTACGACAATCTCGTCACCCTGAACGTACTTGCGGATCTCAGGGCGCCATTCAGGAATGGTATTGAGCGAAATCATCTGGCCTCTGATGGAAGGGAAGGAATAGTTGAACGGATCGTACGATGCCGACGAATCATGAACCGCATACGGTTCATACAAGCGTTTACCGTTGATGAACACGTCCCCGTCGACCAGTTTCAAACGATCTCCAGGCAGGCCGATGACGCGCTTCACGAAATGCTGGTGATCAGCGTAGGGGTACTTGAAAACGATAATGTCGCCGCGTTGCAGTTGCCGGTACGGGAGCAGTTTTTCGTACCAGGCGCCAGTGCCGCCGAAAATAAACTTATTCACCAGCAAGTGGTCGCCGATCAGCAGCGTGCCCTCCATCGACGCCGACGGAATCTTGAAGGCCTGTACGATGAAACTTGTGCCGAAGAGCGCTAGAATCACCGTCACCAGTAGTGATTCCAGGTATTCGGAAATCGTGGTCTGGTCCGGGCGGTGCTCCTGTTTTTTCTCCGGCGCCTGTTCTTCGATTTCTGTAACTGTCTCTTCCGGCATTTCGCCTCAGCCTTTCGCTTCCGCGCGCTCGAGTTGCTCCAAAGCGCTTCGGGCCGCACGTTGCTCCGCCTCTTTTTTCGTGCTGCCTTCGCCTGTTGCCATGCACTCCCCGTCAATCCAAACTTCGATTTGGAAAACCTTTTGGTGGTCGGGACCGCTTTCTCCGGCCACGCGATATTCCGCCGTTGCTTGCCCTCGACCCTGCAAGAGTTCCTGCAAGGCGGATTTGCGATCGGACTCCGAGATGCGCTCACCGCGCTCCTCGAGCGCCTGCTCGAACAGCACCTTTCGCAACACCTCGCGCACGGCACCCAGCCCGCCATCGAGGTAAACCGCAGCCACTACCGCTTCGAATGCATCGGCCAGCAGCGTCTGCTTGTCCCGCCCGCCGGTTTTCTCCTCCCCGCGCCCTACGCGCAGGTGCTCCCCAAGGCGAAGCCGGCGCGCAGCCGCCTCCAGGGAGCCTGCATTTACGATCCGCGCGCGGCTTTTGGAAAGCTGCCCTTCGCTCCACTCCGGAAAAGTCGCCAGGAGATATTCGCTCGCAAGCAGCTCGAGGACGGCGTCTCCGAGGAACTCCAGCCGCTCATTGTCCCGGGGAAGCAAGGCAGAGACAGACTCTTCGGCGCCTGCTGAGCGCAATTCGGGGACTGCTGAACTGTGGGTCAGCGCCCTCTCGAGGAGTTCTCTCGTTGAAAACTTGTACCCCAAACACTCCTCAAACGCTCCGTCCGCGATCCGGATATCTTCTTGCATAAATTCCGCCTTGCCGGCGGTCTGGCTCACTTCGGCGCGCTCAGTTGCGTCGCGCCAAGCTTTTTCGCATCGTCCACCTGGGTCTTGCAGGTCCCCTGCATGGGCCCCGCCATGGCCGCGCATTTGTTGAAGGCCGCCACTGCATCATCGAAGTGCGAGGTGATTTTGTTCGCCATACCTAGCAGATAATAATTCACGGGGTCTGGATTCGGATCGATTTTCACGGCTTGCTCGAGCTCCGGAATCGCTTCAGCATGCTTACCTCGGCGCACGTAGACCAATCCCAAACCGCTATGGGCCATCGCCAGCGCTTGATTCTTCGCTGACGCAAAAGCTTCATCGGTCATGTTCTCCGGCTTGGAGAGCGTCGGCGCGACCTCGATTGCTTGTTTGGAATACTGTTCCGCTTTGGCCAGCACTTGCATGGCATCGGGAGCACTCGACTTCCAGCTCCGAGGCAGCGTCTGCCCCATCAACGCCAACGTCGATACGTCATTCGGAGTCAAAGCAATCTCTTTCTCTCCAATTTCCTGCATCTTTTGCATGTTTCCAACTTGCACGTACGCGAAAGTCAACGCCCCGTACACCGGCGACCTGTACCGGCTCTCCGGATATTTCAGGATGAATGCCTCACCGAGCTCGATTTTCTTGGCGGCATCATTCGGAGTAACGGCAAAAAAGGCTTTGTACGCGGCATCTTCTTCCGCATTTACCGGCGCCGGCGCGTCCAGCGTCAGAGGTGTAACCTCCGGGGTCTTCGGTTTGTCGCTCTGCTGCGCCGGAGGCTGGCTCTGGCCTGCCTGGCCATACCGCAAATCCCGTGCCGCTGCGACTCCAATCGCGGATACCAGCAATCCCGCGACGGTTGCCACTCCCAACCAGATATTCCGCGTCTTTCTCATCCCTTTTCTCCTCGTTCCTTCTTCCTTCACTCGATCTTCCTAATGGGAGCCATCTCAGCTCATCAGCCAACCGCGCCGGGCAAAAATCGACCTTTGTTCACGGTCGCGCTATGGGTTTATCTCCGGCAAACACCGCGAGCCCTTTTTGCGCCGCCAGCTTGGCCTGCTCCGGCCCCCCTTCCACACTCAGCACGGACTGATACTCCATCTTCGCGACTTCCGGATTCCCCTCATCGTCGTAAATCCGGGCCAGATAGACGTGCGACCACGCCAGCACCATGGGATCTTGAGTCGCAGCATGTTCACCGGCGGTCAGGCGCCCGAATACCTGTTTGGCTCTCGCTGCATCGTGATCCAGGAGCGCCACCAAGCCAATTCCGTACCATGCCCGCGCTTGATCTGGATATTTCGTCAGAACTTTTTGAAACGATGCTTCCGCCGCACGCGGATTTTTCTCCGCGATCCGCCGCTCCCCCTCCGTCAGCGCCGTAATGACTTCTGCATCATTCGGCACCGTCGTCGGCGCCGCGTTCCTCCGGCGTGCCACCTCTTCACTCGCTGTTTCGTCCTCCGGCTTGGCGGTCTCGGCCGGCGCAAATTTCACCGCCGCCAGCCGCTTCGTTTCAGCGCCCATATCAACGGCTCTCACCAGATCCGGGAAAAAGAGCTTCATCGACGGTTCTGAGTTTTCGAATTTCGGAAGCGCCCCGAAGAGCGGTTTCACCAGAACGTACCCATCTTCGTCGTCCCGGCTCATCGCCGCTTCCCGCTCGCCAGGCGACATGCGCTTCAGTTTCAGCTCCACCGCGCGCACCGTGCATTCCGCAAAGTACGACGCATAGTCGTCCTTTAACTCCGGCGCAAGACGCGGGGCGGCGGCGGCCTTCTCAAATAACGGACGCTTTACTGCCGTCACGTGGGGATACATCATCGGCAGGGGGTCCAGCAGGAAGTGCAGAAACGCGTGACGTACCACATCCGCCGGAATCTCTTCTCCTCCGCTCAGCACCAGCGCATAGTGGTCCCCAAAATTTCTTACGTTGGTGATGCGCCCCACTAGCGGCTCAACGACGATCGCAAATGTCCGCGGCCCGGACGGCTCGAGGATTTCACGCAGATATCCCGACGCGACGAAAACAACCTGCGACACCGGACCGTGCAGCCGCTCGACTTCGCGGCTATAAATCGGCTGCACTTGGCGCCACAGTTGCCCGATCTTCTGTTCCTGATAATAGTTAGAAAGGATCTCGCTGAAACCCTCGAGCGCAACGATTTCCGGCGGCAACTCATCGCGCCTCAAGACCGGCTGAAACGCTGGCGCGGGCCCGGACACCAGGCCAAACCACAAATACCTTGAGAGCGTCGCTCCGGGATCCCGCAGTTCGTGTTGCCGGTAAAACTCGCGCACCGCTTCCACCGCGGGACCCTGTTGCTGCCGCAAGCGCTCCCGCATCTGCGCCCGGAACGCCGTCCAATTATCGGAGCTGACGTTCGATTCGAAACCCGCCGCCAGCAGCGCGCAAATCGTTGTAAACATCGCCTCGCTGCCGTCCACACTTACCGTACTCTGCGGAGAGGACCTCGTGCGTGGCCGTGGTGCAGGCGTCTGCGCCGCTGGCGGCGTTTTTGTTTGCACCTGCGCTGGTACAGGAGCGGGCGCCGGGGACTGCCCACCCGCCGGCAACGCCATCACCGCGCACAATCCAATCAACAGCATCTGTCGTTGAAGTTTTTTCATGCCTTTTGCCGCAGTCCTCACTCGGGGCCAGTCGACTATTCTATCTCCGCCTGTCGCGGTCTCCGCGCGGAAGGGCATATCTGGGCGCGGTCTATGTCCTCATGCTACGGCATCTTGTCAATCTACAAGCCCCCAACGCACTCCGTCAAGGAATCCCGCTTCTTCTCTGCGAACCCTCTGCGGCCCTCAGCCTCTCCACGTTATCCTCATTTCTTCAGTTCTTCGCCATGTGACTCGACTACTCGGCCGGGACAACGCTTGCCCCTGGCCCGGGCATCTGCTAACAGTGGAGATGCTTCCTGGCCCTGCGCGGGATGGCCCGCTTCTATGATTCGACCTCTCATGGCAAAAATAAAATTGCTTCTCGGACTCTCCCTCGTCGCCGCTGCTTACCCACATTCTCTTCACGCTCAACTCGTTCGCGAGAACACGGCGCCGCCACAGCAGAAAGTCTTGCCCGAGCCGGACTTGCAGAATTCCTCTTCCCCGCAAACGCCCCCGGGAAAAAAGCGTCTTTCTCAAGAAGTCCAGTTGACCGGCGAAGAATCCTGGATCGACACCAGTATCGACATTCAAGCCGGCGAACGAGTCCTCATTACCGCCACAGGCAAGCTCCGTTACGCCGATGCGAAGGACGACAACGGCCCGGACGGCCTCCCGCGCGGCTTCAAAGACCTTCTCCGCGCTCTGCCGTTTAATGAAGCTGGGCGCGGCGCGCTCATCGGCCGCATCGGCGATAAAGAGACCGCTCAGCCTTTCGTCATCGGGGCACGCCGCGATGTTGTCGCCCCTGTGTCGGGCCGTCTTTCCGTCGGCATCAATCAGGCCGACAACGACACTGGTGACGGCAACTATACCGTGCGCATTGAAGTTTACTCGCCCGAGGGTGGCAACACGCGCGCGGTTGCCAGACAAGTCCGCTCACTTCCCGGCGTCGATAATAACCTGTTCTCGAAAATCCCCCGGCGCATCAGCGATAAAGAGGGCAATGCGGGCGACATGGTCAACTTTCTCATCCTCGGGTCCGAAGCCGCTATGCAGCGCGTCTTCACCAACGCCGGTTGGGTGAAAGTCGATGCTGACGTCAAGGACACGGTTCTCCACGGCATCATCGGCAG
>DATNLB010000154.1:0-6341 GCA_035603095.1 Candidatus Acidiferrales bacterium | reverse complement strand
GCAGCATTCCGCGGATGACTGCCCCGCGCTGCGCCTTTCTCCAGTCCGGAAAGGCAATGCGCAAATTTACTTCCGCGGTTTTTCTCAATTCAGGCAGCAGCGCATAAAAAATACGCACCGCGCCTGCGGCAAGACTCCGCGCCAGCGGACGTGGCAACACACCCAGCCCTTTCAAAATAGCCCACACTGCCGCGTATTCGATCCTTTCCTTCATTGCATGCCCAAGTTCGCGCCAGTTCCCCGCCGGGCGACAGTATGCAAGAGGTCCGCCGCTGGAAGATAGTGGTTCGATGTTAGACTCAATTTTCCGTGACCGAAACAACCGCCCCCATCACCGAGAATCCGCGCACCAGAATCGCCGCTCGAATCGGCTGGGCCATCCTCATCCTGGCAACGCTGTACGTTTGCTACTTCAGCCATCTCGGCGCCATCGGTTTCGTCGGACCTGACGAGCCGCGTTACGCCTGGATCGCGCGCGACATGGCCGAGACCGGCGATTGGGTCACGCCGCGCCTTTACGGAAAACCGTGGTTCGAGAAGCCTCCACTTTTCTATTGGGGCGCGGCAATGAGTTTCAAGGTCTTCGGCGTGAGTGAAGCTGCCGCGCGGCTGCCGAGCGCCATATCCGCGCTACTCGCTACACTCGCGCTTGCGTGGCTGGCGCTGCGTCTCTACGGCGCCGAAACCGCACGCTGGCTGCTGCTTCTGCTTCCGACCACCGTTGGCATGATCGGCTTCTCTCACGCCGCCGCCACGGACATGCCCTTCAGCAGCATGCTCACGATTGCCATGGTCTGCGCCGCCGTCGTCCTGGGCCTCACGGGAAACGAAAATTCTCCCGTCATTCCGCAAACGCCTTGGCTCGCCCTCATTCTTTTCGGGTTTTTCCTGGGGCTCGCCGTCCTTGCAAAAGGCCCTGTCGGTATCATCCTCGCCGGAGGCGCCGTTTTTTTCTGGGCGCTCTTCACGAAGCGCTGGCGCGACGCCTTTCGCCTCTTTCATCCCACCGCTCTCGCGTCTTTTTGCCTCACCGCCCTACCCTGGTACATCCTCTGCGCCCGCCGCAATCCCGATTTCTTCCGAATCTTCATCATCGAACACAATTTCAAGCGCTACCTCACCCCCGAATTCCAGCACATCCAACCTTTCTGGTCCTACGGCCCGATTATTTTGATCGCGATTCTCCCATGGAGTGTCATTCTTCTTCTCGTAGGGTACGACGCGGTTCTCAGTTTTCGTCAGAGCCAGCGGAAAGAATCAAATTCGCTGTTTTTGGCGCTGTGGACCATCTTCCCACTAGTATTCTTCAGTTTTTCACAATCCAAACTCCCCGGTTACGCTCTCCCCGTCTTGCCACCCTTGTCAGCACTTGCCGCTCGAAGCCTCGTCTTAGCTTTTCAGCATTCCTTTGCCGCTGCCCGCTGGGTTGCCATCACCGTTGCGATGTTGCTTATCGCGCCCGCTGGTGTGTTCTGGTATCTCGCGCTCATACCTCCCAGTGGCATTGGACTTCATCCCCTTTCGGCAACCCTGCTGTGGGCTTCACTCTGTGCGCTTTTGGGCTTTTTCGCTCTGACTCTCGCCTTGTGGAATAGGCCGCGTGCCGCATTTTTAATTGTGATCGTGGTCGTTCTCTTTTCCATAACCGCCATTCACAGTGGTCTCAAAGATATCGACGTCCAAAATCTTTCAATTCGCGCCAGCGTTCAAGAGGCAAGAAACCACTGGTCAGATTTTGCCCCGAGCCAAACGTCAAGCTTCAAGCTGCGTCGGGCCGATCAGTACGGTCTGAATTTCTATCTGCGGCGCGAGGTACCACCGTGGTCTCCAGATCATCGCCAGCCAGGCTGGGTATTCGGGTCTAAGAATCTTGTAGGGGACTATTGGACCTGGGGGATGGATTGCATATTCGTGACGAACTCGGATACGGTTTCTCAGCCTGTGGTGTGTAAGGACCCGGGGACCGACTAGCGCACAGCCATCCCCGAAGCGGGCAGTCTCACTAGAAAAAACGACACCACGCGGTTCTCATACGCGCGCTTCTCTTCGTCGTTCATGCTCACAAAATTTCCATGCGGAAGGATGGCCTGCTCGCGCGGCTCCGGGGCCTTAAGAAAAATCTGCCGTGTAGTCTCCGCGAGCTCGGGATCGTCCAAGGCTTGAATGTACAACGTTGGGATACCAACGAGCGCAAGCAACTTTTGGGAGAGCGGCGGGTCGTCGCGGTGAGCGTAGTTCAAGTACTCGAAGCTTAGCCCTGCCGCGCGCACCATGAACGGAAAACCACCCAGGCCGTTGCGCTCCACCCCCACCTTGACCATCTGCTTCGGTTCGTCATACACGGAGTCCAATACCAGAGCGCGAATCCTCTTATCTCTTTCCGCTTCGCGCAGCGCCGCATAGGCGCCGAGGTTATAGCCCCAAAGCCCGAACCGCGTGGGGTCCAAATCGGGCCGCGCGGCCAGGAGATCGACCGCCGCCCGCACTTCGTCCACTTCGCGATAGCCGAGCGTGCTGATTCCCGCGTTCGCCCCGTGCGCGGCAAAATCGAAGATGAAAACGTTGTACTGGTGGTCCTGCAGCGCCGATTCCAGCGTCAGCAGCTCGCCGCGGCTGGACTCGTACCCATGGCACAGAATAATCGTCGGCGCGCCCCGAAAACCGGGAAAGAACCACCCCTCCCGCGTTCCAAGCCCGCCCGGCACCTCGAAATTCAACACCTCCGGCCGGCCAGGAAAACTCGCCATATTGATTTCGGAGCTGGTCCGTTGCGGTTTCACGATGCGATACACGAGAAAGCCCGCTATGGCCGTTGTGGCCAGCACGGCAAAAAAGATCAGAGCTGATAGAGCCATCAGCAACTTGCTGTACCAGCGTGTCGGATAGCGGAGTTCGTACAGGATCTGCATTCGTCGTCTGCGCAACTGGGCTGGCGGCAGCGGCCGCTTCTTCTATACCTCACAAAATAAATACAATAGCTGGCATCCTAGCACACCTCCCCTGTCCCACCCCCTGAACGCCTTCCCTCTGTGTCGGATTTGTATCACCTGTGGCACGCCTTGTGGCCACTCGTCCGCAATGAATCGGCTATGATAGTGTTCGTGCGGCAGGGGCCGCGCCGCTTTCCGCATATCCATGAACATCGTCGATTTGCGACAGACCACCGTCCGCCAGATTGAGCCATTGCTCGAAGAGGAAGCGCGGCATTGGCGCGATGAATTGCATTGGGATTACCGCGGCGCCCTCGAACTCATCAAGCGGTTCCTTGACGCACACGCCCTTGCCGGCTGCGTAGCGTTCGAAAACGGTTCCGCCGCGGGATATACCTTCTACGTCCTCGAGGATCAGAAAGGACTAATCGGAGGGCTGTATGTCTCCTCCAAATTCCCGCAGAATTCCATTGGACGGCGCCTCCTCGAGGAGATGCTGCTCTCGATGCGCGCCATCCCTTACCTCGCGCGTATAGAAGCCCAGCTAATGCCCTTTAGCGGCCCAGTGGACGCGCCGTTGCTCGACCAAGGATTTCACCTCTACACGCGCCAGTTCATGCTCCTGGACCTGCATAAGTCGCGCGCGGCGAATGCCGAAGCCTCGGGAGGCATGCGCCTCAACCGTTGGAATGACCGCCACTTCGAGCCTTGTGCCAAGTTGATCTATCTGGCTTACGCGAATCACGTCGATGGCGAGATCAACGACCAGTACCGCAGCCGCAGCGGCGCGCTGAAATTCTTGAAAAACATCATCCTGCTTCCCGGCTGCGGGCAGTTCGTGCCGGGCGCATCGTTCGTTCTTCACGAGCCCGGCAGCGATGAACTCATCGCCGCGGTTCTGACCAGCGAAGTGTCACCCGGCGTCGGTCACACCACGCAAATTTGCGTCCTGCCCGGCTACCAGGGACACGGCCTCGGCCGCATGCTCATGCAAACTTCCGCCGACGCCCTTCGCTCCATGAAATTCCGGGAATTGACGCTGACGGTAACTTCGGACAACCACACCGCTGTCCGGCTCTACGAGAAACTCGGCTTCCACACCATTAAGTCCTTCACTGCGGGTGTTTGGCCGCGTTAGGTGGAGTTCCTGCAGCGTTTCTTCCTAAGCTGGAAACCCGTTCACGAATGACCGGAGCCAACCCGCTGAAGATCTCAGGCAGCACATCACGTCTGGGGAAGCTTTCTCAGTGGGCGTGAGCTTTAAACACAAAATCCATAGTCTTGGCTTCTCCGGCCGCAACCGTAATGGTTTGTTTCATGGCTCCCAATTTTTCGTGCCAGGCCTCCACTGTGTATTCGCCGGGCGGCAAATTGCGCAGATCGAAGTGCCCGTCCACGCCGGTCACTGCGAAGAAAGGATGCTTGAACACTGCGATGTAGCTGCGCATCCACGGATGCACGTTGCACTTGACGGGAATTGCGATCTCCTCCCGCGCAAAGGTTTCTTCCAGCGTCGTGCCCGCGGGCTGCGCTTTATTCCATTCGCGGTTGTTGATTGGAACGGCATGGATATTGTGTGTTGTGCTGTCATTATTCACGATGCGAATTTTCTGCTGAGCCTGAAGCCCGATGACGTGCGGCAGATACATGCATCCTTTTTGGTCAACCTCTACCGGTTCCGCCGGTACGTCGAAGGTGCGGTTGCCAAGCCCCTCCGAAACAAAAACGATCACGTTACCGAGAGCGCCGCCGCTTCCCGTCACGTATTCTTCGTTGACAGCGGGCCCGGGATGCGCCTTGGCGCAACTCGGGTCTGCGGACATACTAATGCGATTGGGTTGCGGCATCTGGCCCTCGACCCTGACTCGGCCAGCCACCGAACTCCCCGCGTGGGTGTCGGGCTTGGCCAAACCCAAATTCCCAAGGCTCGCAAGTACCCCGCAAAAACCAAGCATTAAACTGAAATACAGACCCCTGGATTGCATGATAATTCCTTCCTGGAAATCCTTTACGGTCAATCCCGTGCACTGGCGTTGTGTGGATCCAACACGAAGCGTTTCAGGACCCCGATTCGAAACGGAATGACGTTTCTTTCAACGAAGCCCAGATCCTTTTACTGCCGCTGAAGGTAGTAGCCTTGTTGGTATCCATTTGAATAAGCCCGGCGATAGAACCGGACGTAATCTTCGGGATGAGCCTTGGCTTCCAAGAAGCCTTGGCCCGCATTGCGATAATTGGCGGTCTTCTCCACCTGGAAGGGTTGCGCCTTAATGCGATCGGCGGCGCCATCCAACGTTCCATCGCAGTAGCCCGCCAATTCCGCCGCCGTGGGCTCCGCCAATTTTCCCGACTGAGCTTCGGAGTACTCGCGGTAACCCTGCTCGTAGCCGGCAATGAACACGGCGCGATCGGCGTTGTTACCCCAGCGGCTAGTGCGCAGGCGGGGCATTCTGCCGTCCTGAACATCGAGTTTCGCCTGATACAGTCCATCGCGGAATGCCGCTTCGATGGCTCGCGCCCCCTTGCCGGCCTCGATCTTTGGCCGGTAAGCCGACACTCCCACCAACGCCACAATCGCGAGGCCCAAACTCACATCCAAGACAAAAAGCGATTGCCTTTTCACGCTTTCACCTCTCTGTCGCTGCTTACAGGTGCCCGGGGAGCTTGCACACACAAATAGCTCTCGGCTCCTGAGCACACCTTGAGCCGCCCCGGTCTGACGCGTTGCCCTCAAACAGAAAGAAGAGGGCACACTACTACTAGTAGGTGCAATCGAGGAACGATTGCACGGGACACCGGCCGCACCAGCGAGGACCGCGGTAGCGGCGCCGATAGCGTGATCGCGAGCGTCCGATTCGCGATCGCACTTTACCGGCGCGCCCATTTAATCCGCTCTGTGGCTGTAACTCATTGGTGTACCGCAAATAAGGTGTAAAGTAGCTGTAAACTTCGCTGAACATCGTTGACGTTCACTCTTGCAAAACTCATGGCCGTTAAGCTGGACGGGAAACTCTGCTTACCCAATAAAATCCTCTACCTAGTTGTTGGGCCGCGCCGATTGCGCTGGAGTGGCCGCCTTCTGACGCGAGAGAACGCCGGACGTATGGTTTTGCGCACAGACATGAGTTGAAATCGAAATTTCCGGCTTAAAATCTGTTATCAGACATATGGGGTCCTGCGGAACGGAGGTGGCTGTTGATAACCGACAAGTTGGGCGTGGAGCCGCCGGTCTCCAAGGGAAAAAACAGGAGGAGTGACCGTTATCCTGTCGTTGTTCCCGTGCAGGTGAAGTGGTCGGAGCCTAGCGGCGCGGGCGTCATCGAGTTTGCCGAAGCCAAAGAAGTCAACATGCACGGCGGGCGGCTCGAATTGAGAGGCCGCCCGGCCATTGGCAGCGTGATCGAGCTGACT
>DATNLB010000511.1:0-2448 GCA_035603095.1 Candidatus Acidiferrales bacterium | reverse complement strand
ATTGAGATTCGGGGGATGGCGCCGTTGCTGCAAGTTTTCGACATGCCCACGTCCATCGCGTTTTACCGGGATGTGTTGGGGTTCGAGGTGGAGAGCACGTCGAAGCCTAGGGGAGAGCACTTCGATTGGGCGCTGCTCAAGCTGAATGGTGTTGAGTTGATGCTGAACACGGCTTACGAAGAGGATGCGCGGCCGCCGGCTCCTGATCCCGTTCGCTTTTCCGCCCACGACGATACGGCAATTTATTTTGGTTGCCCAGACGTGGATGCGGCGTACGCCTACCTGCGCGCGCGTGGTGTTGCTGCGAAGGAGCCCAAGATCGCGCACTACGGCATGAAGCAGTTGTACGTCACTGATCCCGACGGGTATAACCTGTGCTTTCAGTGGCCCGCCAAGTAGACCCGCCATACCCGGAGTCCGAATTCGCAAGAGCTCAACACGCAAGGTGAGGATGGCGAGATAGCCACGCCTGTACCACGAGCGGGTTGCAAGGCATTTTGGGAGGAGCCTATACTGGCGGAGATTCGCGGCCGTTCGTGAAAATCGGGCGAATTCGTGTTTCTGGACGATCGTGGGGCAGCCGGGAGCAGGCGCGAGCATTGCTAGGTTTGGAATCCGCAACGGAGAGGATCAAGGGCGAGTGGAGGAAGTGAATCAGTTTCCGGCCGTGGAACGCCGCCGCAATCCTGCGGTGCCGTCCGCACAGCGGGAAAAGGGAGAGGTGGCCGTCTTCCAGGAGTTGGGGAAGGCGCTGACGTCCTCACTGCAACTGGATCAAGTTCTCCGCACCATCATGGAGAAGATCGATGAATTTTTGCGCCCGGATAACTGGTCGCTGCTGCTGCTGGACGAGGCCAAGCAGGAACTGTATTTTGAGCTGGCGGTCGGGAAGGCTTCACAAGCACTGAAGGACGTTCGAATCAAGATGGGGCAGGGAATTGCGGGCTGGGTCGCGCAGCACGGGGAGACCGTGGTGGTGCCGGACACGACGAAAGACACGCGCTTTTTCTCGAAAGTGGATGAGAAGACCAAAACCGAGACGCAGTCGATCGTGGCGGTGCCGGTTAGATTCCGCGACACTTGCCTGGGGGTGATCGAGCTGATCAATTGCATCGGGCCGGAAGGATTCGATCCCCGGGACCTCAAGCTGCTGGAGGCGCTTTCGGACTTCGCGGCCATTGCGCTAGAGAACGCCAGGCACGTGAAGAAAATTCACGAGCTGACCATCACGGACGACTGCACTTCGCTGTACAACGCGCGGCACATGGGCTTCATCCTGGAGACGGAGATTTACCGTTCGCAGCGCTACAACTACGAATTTTCGATCGTGTTCATCGACTTGGACCATTTCAAGCAGGTGAACGATACGCACGGGCACCTGGTGGGCTCGCGGCTGCTGGCGGAGATCGGAAATGCGCTGAAGGAGCATTGCCGGCTGATCGATTTCGCGTTCCGTTATGGCGGGGATGAGTTTGTAATCCTGCTGCCGCAGACATCGAAAGAGAGCGCGTTGAACGTGGCGCGGCGTTTACATAAATTGGTGCGCGAGGGTGTCTGGCTGGGGCCGGAGGGGTTGAACATCCGGCTGACGCCCAGCGTGGGCGTAGCATCCTACCCCGTGGACTCGCGAACCAAGGAAGGATTGCTGCACCTTGCCGATGAGGCCATGTACCTGGTGAAGAATACGAAACGCGACAGCGTCGCCGCCGCGAATATGGGGATTTTGCCTAATGTGGCGGCGAATGCCGGGTCGACTGATTAATCCTCTCCTTCTTCTGAACGAACATTCCAACTTCTATACACTCCATCGAAATTTTGCTTAACTGAAGACATGAAGAGAAGCGAGGCGGCGAAGTATGCGCGCTGGTCGGCAGCAGCAGCGTTGCTGCTGGCGAGTCTGACGGCTGGGGTGTTTCTGGAGCGGAAATGGGCCGCTCATCGAGAGCAGCAAAAGGCGCCGCCGCCGGCTCCGCAAGACGTGACGCGCCGCTCGAACGGGCTCACCTTTTCCAAGATGGATGGAAACCAAAAAATCTTCACGGTGGAGGCGTCGAAAGCCACGGATTTCAAGGACAGAGAGGCGAGCTTGCTGGAGGACGTGAAAATCACGATCTTCGGAAAGAAGGGAGAGCGGCACGACACCATTCATACGCAAAGCTGTCAATACGAAAAAGCAGGGGAAAGCATCGCCTGCAGCGGCGAAGTGCAAATGGACCTGCAGAGCCGGGAGGAACCCGAGCGAGGAGAGAAAAATCCGGGGCCAGCAGCACAGCAGAAAGTACACGTGGAGACCCGCGGGGTGGTCTTTAACCGCGCCAGTGGTATGGCGCGGACGGAGCAGCCCGTGAAGTTCGTCTTTCCGAATGGGAATGGGGAGGCCGTGGGAGTCGAGTATCACTCCGAAGAAGGGACGGTGCGGCTGCTGAGAGATGTGCAGTTTTCTCTGAT
>DATNLB010000421.1:0-11662 GCA_035603095.1 Candidatus Acidiferrales bacterium | reverse complement strand
AAGGCTCCCAAGGACGCCATTCGGGACATCATGGAGCGGCCTCTGAAGCGGGAATAAACGCGGGCGCGGTTTTCAGTTGTCAGTTTTCAGTCTTAAGTTGTTAGAAGGTGTTTCAAAGCTCCCGTTTGGCCCGTGTAAATCATTGATTCTAAAGGTGCCGAACGGGGTTTGAAATGCGTTCTAGTCTTAAGCTGTTAGCTGGAACTGGAGGAATTGGGTTTGACGGTACCTATGAAACACGGTCTGCTGAATCGTCTCTGCTGTCGGACGTTCCTCAAAAATCGCTAATGCGTTTCGGGTTTTGGTTGTCAGTTGGCAAGGAACTGAGATTGTTGTACCCGACTGCACCCACTGAATACTGGCAACTGATAATTGTCCACTTTTTCGGCCTCTAGTACCAAAGTTCCAGTTGCACATGCGCGACTCGGAGCGCTACCGGACCGCCCAAGTACCTCAAGTTCTCCTAGAATGAATAGTGGAGATGTCACTAGATACCGAATCTCGTTGGGGACGTGTGCGCGCCGGGCGCGTGCGAATCCTTTGGCTCGTTCTGGGCGCGCTTTTGCTGGTCAGCGTGCTACCTATGGGTCTCTACCACCGCCAAGTATTGCAGCTTAGCCAGGAAAAGCTGGTGGATACCGAGCGCGTCCAGCAGACCGATCTGACCAGGTCACTGGCGCAGGAAATCGAGTTGTTCGAATCCAACCTGACGCAACAGCTCCTGAGCGAGCGCCAGATTCTGGCGCTGACCGGCCTCATCGACAACGTGGAAGATTCGGCGGCAGAACCCAAGGTCACCCGCCTGCTGGAAAATTTTGTCGAGAGCAATCGCGATACGTTCATTTACCTGACGGCGGTCGGGAAGTCCGGAAAAGGCACGAGCGCGTCACAGGGAAATTTCCGGGCCGAGCAAGATCCGTTCGTGGCGAGAGCGCTGCAGCGGGCCTTCGTCACCTGCCTGCAATCGAAGCAACTGCAGGTGGTCAAGTTTCGCAGCGATCCTCTGGCAGTGGCTCCCCAAAACCGGCCGGCCTTCGTCGTGGCCGTGCCCTTGAAAGACGTGGACGACAACTTTACCGGAATGCTGGCCGCGGTCGTCTCCCTGGAATCCATCCTTCATCGTTTGCAGGAAGCCAGCGTGAGGGGACGCACCGTTTTTCTAGTGGATCACAACGGCCGCCTGGTGGCCCACCCGGAGACAAAAAACTTCGTTCCCGGCGCGGACGTCAGCAGCAATTCACTTGTGGCAAAAGTGAAGGCGCTGCCGCAGGAGCTCCGCAACACGGAAACGGTGCGTTTTACCGAAACGGAGAAGAAACACCAGGTCGAGATGATCGGAACGTATAGCACTTTTCCTGAAGTGAATTGGGCGGTCATTGCTCAACGGAGCCTCGATCAGGCGCAGAGCGACACCGGCGTCACCGAGCTGAACCGGGAGGCGCTGGCGTTCGTCAGCGTGGTCATTTTGTCCGCCATTCTGGTCGGTTATTTCTTCGCAGTGGGCATCAGCGGACCCATCCGCGGGCTGGCGGCCTCCACGCGCGCGATCAGCCGCGGCGAATTTCACCAACGTTCACCCGTTCGCGGGGCTTCGGAGATCAGCGAGCTCGCTGAAAACTTCAACAAGATGGCCGGCGATATCGAGGAATACATCGAGCGGCTGAAAGAAGCCGCCGAGGAAAACCGCGAGCTGTTTATCGGGTCCATCCGCATGCTCGCCGCGGCCATCGACGAAAAGGATCCCTACACGCGCGGTCACTCCGGCCGCGTGGCGAAGTATTCGGCGCTGATCGGCCAGGAATTGGGACTAACCACCGAAGAGTTGGACAAGCTGCGCATAGCGGCTTTGCTGCACGACGTCGGAAAAATCGGCGTCGAAGACCGCGTGCTAAAAAAGCCCGGCTCGCTCACGCCCGAAGAATTCGGGTTGATGAAGCAGCACACCGTGAAGGGCGCGAACATCATGCGCCCGGTTTCGCAACTGAAGGAGATGCTCCCCGGCATCGAGCTGCACCACGAACACATGGACGGCCGCGGTTATCCTTACGGCCTGCAGGGCCAGCAGATTCCGCTGATGGCGCGCATCATCGGCGTGGCCGATACCCTCGACGCCATGACCACCAACCGTCCGTATCAGTCGGCGATGGAACTGGACTACGCCATGAATCGCATCCGCGCCCTGGCCGGTTCAAAATTCGATGACGTGGTGGTGACTGCTCTCGAATCCGCCGTCAACGGCGGCAAGCTCCGCCTTAGCGCCGTCGAAGTGCACGTCTAACGTTAATCTTCCTGACTTATCTCCGCCCTCTCTTCTCTCAGTGTGTCTGGTGCAGTCTGCTGAGCTTCCGCATGTGCCTGGTGTCAGTCCAAGAGGCGGCATCTGTTACAATTTTAGGTTGCGACGGGAGTAGTGCGCGCGACCGTATGATTTCTCTCTTCGGCAAGCCGGAACCAACTCTTGCGGAACGCCTGAAGGCTTCCGTCAGCAAGACCAAGGCGGCGCTCTCCGAGACGGTCGACACGATCTTTCTGGGCGAGCGGAAGATCGATCCGTCGATCCTCAAGGATCTGGAGACGGCGTTACTCTCCGCTGACCTGGGCGTGAAGCCGACGCGGGAGATTCTGGATGCGGTGCGGGAAAAAATGGACCGCAACGCGCTCGCCGACGCCGCGCAGCTCAAGCGCGAGATCAAGTCGCACATCATTCGAATTCTGAATGCGCCCGTGCGGCCGGATATGGCGGCTGGGAGCGGCATTTCCACCTCGCAAAATGGCGGCGGCACGCGCGTGATTTTCATTGTGGGCGTCAACGGCGCGGGCAAAACCACCAGCATTGGGAAGCTGGCCAACCGGCTTCGCCACGAAGGCCGCAGCGTGGTGCTTTGCGCCGCGGACACGTTTCGCGCCGCCGCAGTCGAGCAACTGGAAATCTGGGCGCAACGGAACGGAATCGAGGTCATCAAACAGAAATCCGGCGCCGATCCCGCCGCGGTCGTTTACGATGCAGTCGCCGCCGCCAAAGCCCGCTCCGCCGATGTCGTCATCGTGGATACCGCGGGACGCCTGCACACCAAATCGAATCTGATGGCTGAACTCGAAAAAATGAAGCGCACCGCCGCAAAAGTGATTCCCGGCGCGCCGCATGATGTTTTGCTGGTCCTCGACGCCACCACCGGGCAGAACGGGCTTGCTCAGGCCCGTGAATTCACTTCCACCGTCGCTGTCACCGGCATCATCCTGACGAAACTTGATGGCACGGCTAAGGGAGGCATCGTTGTCGCGATCTCGCGCGAGCTGGGCTTGCCCATCCGCTTCGTCGGCATCGGCGAGCAAATCAACGACATGGTTCCCTTCGACGCGGAAACCTACGCCAACTCCCTCTTCGACTGAACCGTGGACGCTCACGCCATTCGCTTCATGGAACACGCGCTGGCGCTGTCCCGCAAAGGGATGGGCCTTGCCAGCCCCAATCCCATGGTGGGTTGCGTCATCGTGCGCGAAGGGCAGATCGTCGGAGAAGGTTTTCATCAATACGAATGGCGCGACCACGCGGAGATCGTCGCTCTGAAGTCCGCCGGCGATAAGGCCCGCGGCGCGACGCTCTACGTCACGCTGGAACCTTGCGATCACACCGGGCGCACAGGCCCTTGCACGGAAGCAATCATTGCCGCAGGCGTTCAACGCGTCGTCGCGGCCATGGATGATCCGAATCCCGTCAATTCCGGCCGTGGCCTTGAGCGCCTGCGCACGGCGGGCATCGAAGTTTTTACGGGCGTTTGGGAAGAAGAGGCGAGCCGCCTCAATGAGCCGTTCGCGTGCTGGATTCGAACGAAGAAGCCCTTTGTGACGCTGAAGTCGGCAATGACGCTTGATGGGCAGCTGGCTCTCCCGCGTTCCGAAAAATGGGGCGGCAAGAACTCCGGCAAGCGCCGGAGTTGGATTACTTCGGAAGAGTCCCGCGCGGAGGTTCACCGCATGCGTCACGCTTCGGACGCGTTGCTCACGGGAATCGGCACGATTCTCGCCGATGATCCGTTGCTTACCGATCGCAGCGGTCTTCCGCGCCGCAAGAGACTTCTGCGCGTCGTTCTCGATTCGAAGCTGCACCTTTCCCCAAAATCGCGCATCGTGAAAACCTCGGACGACGATCTCTTGGTATTCACCACCCTTCCCGTGAATTCGTCGAAAGCGCGCAAATTGCAAGACGGGGGCGTCGAAGTTATCCAAGCAAAGACAAAAAATGGCCGCATCGATCTATCTTCAGTGCTCGTTGAACTCGGACGCCGCGAAATTCTCAGTGTCCTACTGGAAGCCGGCCCGCTCTTGAATGGCGCGGCGCTTGCTGCCAGCATCGTCCACAAACTTTTTCTCTTCTATGCGTCGAAGATCGCCGGCGAGACCCGCGTCCCTTTCGCGTTCGCTCCAAAGCTCAGTCTTCCCCCGCTAAGAATCGTTCGCACCGAGCAGTTCGGCCCCGATATCGCCATCGAAGCCTATCTGCAAGACGTATACAAGAAATAGACGCGGCTACTCGCCAACGCGAAGGACCGCAGCGCCAGGGATGGCGTCGTACTTAAGGGCATTGAGCGCACGGTTGGCTTCCCCAAGAGGAAAGATTTGTACGTGCGTTCGAATCGGAATTTCAGCGGCAACGCGCAGGAAGTCTTCGCCGTCTTGCCGCGTATTGTTCGCCACGCTGCGGATCACCCGCTCCTGATACAACAGGTCGTAACTGAACGAGGGAATGGGGCTCATATGGATTCCGCCGAGAATGAGCGCGCCACCTTTCTTGAGGGCCTTCAGCGCCGCCGGAACGATTTCTCCGGCTGGCGCGAATACGATGGCGGCGTCCAGCTTCTTAGGAGGTTCATCGTAGGTGCCTCCGGCCCAGACCGCGCCCAACTCCAGCGCGAGTTTTTGGTGGCGAACGTCACGCGTGGAAGCAAACGCTTCCACGTTCCAGTGCCGTGCCACCTGAATCGCCACGTGCGCCGCTGCGCCGAAGCCGTAAAAGCCCAGCCGTCCGCCCGCTTTAATCCCGGAGAGCCGCAGCGAACGGAACCCGATGATTCCTGCGCAGAGCAGCGGCGCGGCCTGCTCATCAGGGAATCCTGTTGGAATGGCGTAGATGAAATCTTCGGGCGCAACGATGTATTCCGCATAACCGCCATCCACGCTGTAGCCCGTGAACATCGGGTTGTCGCAAAGATTCTCTGCGCCTGTCTTGCAATATTCGCAGGCTCCATCCGTCCGATGAAGCCAGGCGATGCCAACGCGGTCGCCGATTCCGAAGCGCCGTGTGTTCTTCCCTTGCCTCTCGACAATTCCCACGACCTGGTGGCCCGGAATCACCGGCGATTTGCGCGGCGGCAATTCTCCTTCGATCACATGCAAATCGGTTCTGCATACGCCGCAGGCGTGTACACGCACGAGCACTTCACCGCTCTTCGGCTGCGGTGCCGCGACTTCCCCATATTTCAGCGGATTCGTTTCCACCGCAGCCGGCGCCCGCAGCAAGCATGCTTTCATCGTGAGACCTCGGCCTTGTCTCTGCCCTTCCGATGCGGACCAGTCTAGTGCTTTCTGCCTGGGACGCGAAATACTGTACACTCGGATTCAAGGACGATCGGAAGCGCTATGTTCACAGGAATCATTGAGCACACCGGCACGATTGAAGCGCTCGACCTCGAAAACGACGGCGGGCGCATCACCATCCACGCGCCGACCGTCGCGCCGTCGCTTGCTGTTTCGAACAGCGTCGCCGTGAACGGTTGCTGCCTGACGGTAGTCGCTCTCCACGACTATCGGCTCTCAGCTGATCTATCCAGTGAAACGATCAACAAGACTTCATTTGGCGCAAAGGGCGGCGAGCTGAAAAAGGGTGCGCGCGTCAATCTCGAGCAGCCGGTCACCGCGGGGAAGGAATTCGGCGGCCACTTTGTCCTCGGCCACGTGGACACCGTCGGCCGGGTTACGCGTCTCACACCCGAAGGAGAAAACTGGTGGTTAGGAGTGCAGGTCCCGCCGGAATTCGCGCGCTACGTCGTGCCAAAAGGCTCGATCGCCATCGACGGCATCAGCCTCACCGTGGCCCGTTGGCAGAACAACATCGCGGAAGTCGCTGTGATTCCCTACACCTACGAACACACCAACATTCGCGACCGCAAACCGGGCGACGCCGTCAACCTCGAAGGCGATGTCATCGGAAAGTACGTGGAGCGCTACTTACAAGCGGGTCATCTCGCAGTCGAGAGGGAATCCCAACTCTCCGTCGCGCGGCTCATCGAAGAAGGCTTCTAGCCTTGAGGAACACGCATGCCTACTCTCAACGGCATCATTGAAACCGCATTGTATGTAGAAGACACAGATCGTGCTTCAAAATTCTACGAAGACATTCTCGGGCTCCGCCGCATCGCCGGCGAGGAAGATCGTTTGCGCGCCTACAGCGTCGCCGATCGCGACGTGCTTCTGCTCTTCAAGCGCGGTGCAACCGCACAGCCAATTCGCATCCCCGCCGGCCTGATCCCGCCACATGACGGCAGCGGACAAAATCACTTCGCCATGGCCATCTCCGCAAACGAGTTGGCCGCGTGGGAAAAGCATCTCGCCGCGCACTCCATTGAGATCGAAAGCCGCGTCTACTGGCCGCTTGGCGGCACCAGCATCTATTTTCGTGACCCCGATGGCAACTTGCTTGAACTCGCCACACCCGGGATGTGGTCCATTTACTAGCTTAGGCTCGACACTGACTTCTGTCTTACTCCCCGCCAATACAATGTCAACCCTGACGCAATCGCGATTATCGACGCGCCCACCACTTTCACCTCGAACAAAACTTTGTTTGACGAATCTCCGGGCGGAATAATCGAAAAAATGATGCTGGCGAATGTCACCGCAAACGCCAGCCCCGCCGTAATCCAAACGCCGATTTTCCCTCCCGGAATCAGCACGGCGTGCTCGTTCGACTCTCGGTCCTTCCGGCTCGCCAGCTTGATCACCGCGGCAAACATATAAAGAAACGGCACAAAATAAATGATCACCGTAATGTCGACCAGGCTCTGATACGCTCCGCGCGTCGTCTCGTTGATCTGGCTCAGCAGCAGCACCGTAGCCGATGCCGCCGCCTGCACCAAAATCGAAATGTACGGCGTCTTCCACTTTGGATGAATCCTTCCAAACGCTGCCGGCAAATAGCGGTCGATGCCCACAACAAACGGCACGCGCGAAATTCCCGCCACCGTGCTGCCAACTCCTCCCGCATTTCCCACCGAAACCAGAATCGCCGCGAACACGCCGACGATTCCAATCTTCAACGCCGTTGTTCCTTGCGTGATCGCCTGAAACACGCCGCTCTTCGGATCAACATCTGCCGCCGGCACCATCGCCAGCACCGCAAACGTCCCAATGATATAAATCGCCGCAATTAACACGCCCGATCCCAGCACCGCGCGCGGCAGCGTCTTCCGCGGGTCGCGAATCTCCTGGCTCATTGCCGACACCAGCTCAAGCCCGCTGAACGCGAACGCAATCTGCGACCAGAAATTCACCGTGTCCCAATTCCACTGTGGTTTCATATTCGCCATAGTGAAGTGCGTCACCGTTCCGTGCCGCATCCACAGCATCACGCCCACCCCAGTCAAAATCAGCAGCGGAATATAGGTCGAGACTCCGCCCGCATTCTGTAGCCACTTGCCTATGTTCAACCCGATAATGTTGAACCCCACGGCCACCAAAAGCAGCACCAGTGATCCCGCCAGCAAAAAAGTCCGATCTTGTGCGAGCGCTGTTCCCTTGGCCCCAATGACGTAGCCGCTCATGGCCGCGCTTGCCAGCAACAATCCTGGAAAATAAAAAATCGTGTAAATCCAATACGTCCATCCGGCCACGAATCCATGAAAATCGCCGAACGCTTCTTTGGCCCAGACGTACAACCCGCCTTCCTCGGGGAACCGCGACGAAAGCTCGTTGATCACCAGCGCCGACGGCACAAAAAACAGCGCCGCCGCCAGCACCCACAAACTGATCGAGGAAGTTCCATTATGCGCTGCTGCCGCCACCCACCGAGGACCCAGCACCGTTGCGATGTTGAACAGCAGGACATCCCAGAATCCCATTTCCCTGCGAAGCTGCTTGATTGGATCGGGAGAGCCGTTTGCTGCCTGACTCACGGGTTCACGTCCAGCGCGGGAATCAATTCATCCAGCAGGCGGAAATTCTTGAGGAAGGGATCGGTTGAATTCTCAAAATCGGCCCAGGGCCCGAAGAAGGTTACCCTGCCATCCTGGAGAAACACGACGACATCGGCGAGCCTTTTTGCCAGATGCGTGTCGTGAGTCACGACGATCGATGTCTTTTGAAACGCCCTCTTAAGACGCAGGATCAATTCGCCCATGTGCCCCGCCATGATCGGGTCCACCATGGTCGTCGGCTCATCGAACAGGATCGCCTCGGGATTCTGCGCCAGCGCGCGCCCGATAGCCACCGCGCGCTTCATTCCAGTGGAAAGTTCGCTCGGTAATTTGTCGAGGACGTCGTCCACTTCCAGCATCTGCGCGATTTTTTTTACATATTCTTCGACATCCTCATCGGTCATCCCAGGCTGCCCTTCCAGCGGGAATGCCATGTTATCGCCAACCGTGAGCGAGTCGAAGAGCGCGCCGGATTGAAAGACCATGGTCACCTTGCGCCGCACTTCTGCGAAGTCCGCTTCCTTGAATTCGGTGACGTCCTCGCCATCGATGAAAATCTGTCCCGAGTCCGCTTTCAGGAAACCCATGATGTGCTTCAACGAAACGGACTTGCCCACGCCGCTACGGCCCATGATCACGCAGGTCTCTCCGCGCTTCACCGCGAAGCTCACGTGATCGAGAACCAAGCGCTCGTCGAAGCTCTTGCACACGTCGCGAAATTCGAAGTAGTTGACCGGCTTCTCTTCGCTCACGAGCGCTCCGCTTCCAGAATCCGCCGCGCTTCCTCGTAATCCGCCGCCGTATTCATATTCCAAAACAATCGCCCAGCGCTATCAAATCGTTTCCAGTCTGGCGCGTCAAGCACTTCCGCACGGAGCAGTGCGATTCCTTCGGTCACTTTGCGCACGCCGCGTTCGAACCCGGAGCGCAGCTTGGCCGCGGCGCCCGTTTGCCAGCAGGCGCAGAGCGGTTCTGGCCCAGACGCCGAGTGCGGAAAGACAACTTGCGCATTGCTTTTTGCCGCGCGCTCGTTTAGAAAAACAAGCCACTCGCGCGTCAGGAACGGCATGTCGCAGCTCACGATCAGATTCCATCCGCTATCCGCTGGACTCTTGGCCGCATCTTCGAGCGCGGTTATGATTCCACCCAGCGGTCCCTGCCCAGGCCAACCGTCCGCTACAAGCTGCACTCCAAATTCCGCATATTTATCGGGGGTCGCAATTACTTTCAGGTCCTTGGTCACGCCGCACATCAGTTTCATCATCCGTGCCAGCATCGGGTGACCATCTAACTCCACTAGCGCCTTGTCCCGCCCAAATCGCGTGCTCCCGCCTCCCGCCAAAATGTATCCAGCGACTCCCCCCTCATTTTTCCCGGCAGTCATTCTTTGACTCTCCGCTTCATCTCTTCTCTGCGCCCTCTGTGTTCTCTGCGTTAGTTCTTAGTCCCTAGCCCACCAGAGGACTGACCGTTCAAACCATCCGCGCCCTTCTGTTTCTTTTACTAACAACTCAAAACTGAACACGGACTACTCCTCTTCCAGAGGTTCGCGCCCCGGCCGCCGAATCCCCAGCTCGCGCAGTTTCTCCTGCAGACTCTGCCGGTGCAATCCGATCGTCGCCGCGGTTCGCGAGACGTTCCAGCGATGCTCTGCCAGTTGCCTGGTCAGGTAGGCCACTTCGAATTTTCGTTTGGCCTCGCGAAAATCCCGTTCGCCAATTCCGTTGTCGTGTTCGTCGCCGCGATGCTTCAGCGAGCTCAACTCGCCGTGCACCACCTCGCCGGGTAAATCTTCGATGCCGATTTCGTCGCCGCGGGAAAGCACCAGGCTTCGTTCCAGCGCATTCTTCAACTCGCGCACATTCCCCGGCCAGTCATATTTCTCAATGGTGGCCGCGGCCTCGCGCTTGAGCCCCGCGGTCCGCCCCAGCCGCGCGCCATGCATTTGCAAAAAGGTTTCCGTCAGCAACGCAATATCTTCCTTGTGAGCTCGCAGCGGCGGCAGGTCAATGGTCACCACGCGGAGCCGGTAGAACAAATCCTCGCGGAACTTCCCCGCGCGAATCTCCGCCTGCAAATTGCGGTGCGTCGCGCTGATCACCCGGACGTCCACCGGAATCGACTGCGTCCCGCCGAGCCTTTCAATCGTGCGATTTTCCAGCACGCGCAAAACTTTGGCTTGCGTCACCGGATTCATGTCGCCAATTTCATCCAGGAAAATCGTCCCGCCCGTGGCCAGTTCGAATTTCCCTTTTTTCTGCTGCGCTGCGCCGGTAAACGCGCCGCGCTCGAAGCCAAATAATTCCGATTCGATGAGCGTTTCCGGCAGTGCCGCGCAATTCACCGCAACATAGGCTTTGCCGTTGCGCGGCGAGCGCGCATGAATCTCCTGCGCCAGCAAATCCTTTCCCGTGCCGCTCTCTCCCAAGATCAGCACCGTCGAATCCGTCGCCGCCACGCGGTCCGCCATTTCGAACGCGCGCCGCATCTCCGCCGAGCGGCCGATCATTTGGCCGAATTGCCCTTCGGTCGTCAAACGCCGCCGCAGCGAGTCATTTTCTTTTTCAAGTGTCACTAGCCTCAGCAGGTTCGCCACCCGCTGGCGCAGCTCTTCCAACTCGAACCCCTTCACCAAGTAGTCCGCAGCGCCAAGCTGCAGCGCTTCGACGGCCGTCTTTGCCGTGTCCAGCGCCGAAACCATCAGCACTGGTACTGCGCTTCCTTGTTCGCGCATCCAGCGCAGAAACGAAAGCCCGTCCTGTCCCGGCAACACTACATCTAACAACACCAGGTCCGGTTGCTCGCGGGTAAGTGCTTCTCGCGCCGCTTCGGCCGAATCCGCCTCCGCGATCCGATACTTGGCCTCCAGCGCCCGCCGCAGCCCATATCTCGCCGCGGGTTCGTCGTCCACAATCAAAATGGTCTTCATCATTCTTTTTTCCTTACTTCGTTGCTTCCTGACTTCTTTGTTTCTTCCATCGGCAGTGTCACGTGGAACCGCGTGCCGCGACCATTTCGCACGGGGCTCTCCCAATCGACCTTACCGCCGAACTCGGCCACGCGTCGCGCCACAATCGCCAGACCTAATCCCGTTCCTTGCGACTTTGTCGTGAAGAAAGGCCGGAGAATTTTTTCTCTCAGCGCTGCAGGAATTCCCGGTCCACTGTCTTCCACCGCGAGCGTACAAACACCGTCGTTCGAAGCAGCAGAGACGATGACGTACCCACCGCGCGGCGTGGCCTCCAAAGCATTCACCACCAGGTTGGACACGATGTCATTCACGGCTTCCGCACTCGCCGCCGCCAATGCGCTCTCGCCGGAAACTTTTGTTTGCATCTGTACGCCTCGCCGTTCCGCCTCGTGGGACAAGAGGCCTGCCACCTCTTCCACCACCACTCGCGCATCGCAACTGCCAATGGCGCTTCCCCCTCGCACCGCTGGCCGGCTGAATTGCAGTAACTGATTGAGCTTCG
>DATNLB010000587.1:0-4126 GCA_035603095.1 Candidatus Acidiferrales bacterium | reverse complement strand
GTTGAGCAGATGTCTCGGCGAAGGCCGGGAAAAACTTGCACGAAGTCGAAATGGGGCGGGGCCGTTGAAGGCCTCCGCCCCGTTTTATTTGAAATTCACAACCGTTGCGGCTTCGGGCCCTTGCCTTTTGAATGCCAAAACCATCCGGAAACAACCTTGCGACGAGCGCATCACGATTGCACGTAGCCAGACCCCGCCGAAGCGGGACCGGAGTGCCGCGCCGGCGCAGAGGAAGGAGAGCCATCCGGGGACGACGCGGAAGAGGCAGCGGCTGAGGCGGAGTAGGGGGGCGCAGCCGACAACGGAGCGTCAGTGTCCGACGTGGCAGCGGCCGCCGCAGCGCGGTAGCGCACGATGAGAAGCGTGAGGTCGTCGGCTTGGTGAGCGCCGCGCGCGAAGTTTTCGACCGCTTCGAGGACGCATTTCTGGAGCAGCTCGAGGGGGCACTCCATCTGGCCGGTGAGGAGTTCCTTGAGGCGCGGGATGCCGAACAGCTGCTCGTCGGGATCCATGGCCTCGGTGACCCCGTCGCTGAAAAGCACGAGGGTGTCCCCAGGCTCGAGCTTCAGGCAAACGGCGGTATATCGCGCTTCGGGAACGAGGCCGACGGGATAAGAGCCTTCGGTAAATGCCTCTTCGGCAATGCCGCGGCGGATCAGGAAAGGCGAAGGGTGGCCGGCGTTAATGTATTCGAGATGGCCTTCTTGATCGAGAATGCCGAAGAACATGGTGGCGTAGCGGCCGACCTCCGAGTGATCGCACAGGAAGCGATTGACATGATTGAAGACGCGCGCGGGATCGGTGCCGAGAGTCATGCCGGAGAGCGCGCCCTGAAGCATGGTGGTCAGAAGCGCGGCGCCGAGTCCCTTGCCGGAAACGTCAGCGATGAGAAACGCGGTGCGGCCGTCGCTGAGCGGGAAGACATCGAAGTAATCTCCTCCCACCGACAAGCAGGGAAGATTGAAGCCGGTAACGGAGAGGTGCGGATATTCGCGGAAATCGCGCGGGAGAAGCGCTTGCTGAATGTCGCGGGCAATGTTGATCTCCTGCTCGAGGCGCTGGCGCTCGCGCTCGCGTTCGACGAGCCGGGCATTATCGAGAATGCTGGCGGCGTCCGCCGCCAGCGCGTCTAGGATCTGACGGTCGAGTTTCGAGAAAGCGGCAGGACGGCGCGAATCCAGATAGAGGACTCCGAGGAAATCCCCGCACTTGATGTTGACCTTGGATTCCTGGGCGTTGGGGCGGGACAAGGCGTAAAGAGGAATCACGACGACGGCGCGGAGGCGCTGCGCCACGATGCTCTGCGCGGCCTGCAAATCAACATCGGCTTGCGCGAGATCTTCGGTGATGACCGGAGACTGCTGCTTCAGCGCGAGCTGGATAGCGGTCTGACTAGGCGTGAGGCTTTCGGGGGGAAGACGAAGTCCGCCACTGCGCCTCGCGAGTTTTACTTTCAGGGCGCCGCCGCAATCGCTTTCGAGGAGCAAACCTCGATCGGCGTCGGTGACGGATACGGCGTGATCCAGCATGTGGCCGAGCACGACATCGAGAGGGAGCTGGGAATGAAGCAGGGAGGTCGCTTCAAGGAGACGTTTCAGCTTGATGAGGCCGCCGGCCGGCTCCGAGCTGGTAATGTGCTCCATGCGGGTGAGCAGTTGTGGGAGGGAATCTTCGTCCGAACTTTTGGCGGAGCGGAAGATGATCTCGTAGGAGTCGTCAAGGCCGAAGGTGATGGCGTCGCCATCCTGGAGTTCGCGACTTTCGACTTTTTCGCCGTTGACGAAGAGGCCGCGGCGCTGGCCGCGATCCTCGAGATAGAAACGATTGGCTTCGATCACGACGGCGGCGCAGTTGCGGGAAATGCGGCGGTCGGAGAGCTGCAAGTGGTTGCCGGTTTCGACGCCGCGGCCGATCATAAACGGCGTTTGGGTGATGCGGGCATAGCGGCGCGCGCCGTCGGGGGAGACGACTTCGAGAACTGCTTCACCGGCTAGGGGAACGGTGTCAGGCATGGGCGAACCCCAATGTGGGAATTATAACATGTGCGAGGAAACATGGCGGTGGGGGGTAGGAATGGCGGCCCGCTAGCAAAGTACCCGCAGCTCCCGATGGCGGCCCGGGTCAGGGATCACCATCTGATTCCTGGTTAACAATAATCGCCCCACCCCCTGTTTAGGCTAAGGGAGGAACGCGGAATCCTCATTTCGGGAATGGGCCCGCCATGATCGGCCCGGGCAGCAGAGGCTCCCAGGCATTCTTGCAGTGAGCGCACTGCACTGGCGGGTGGCCAGAGTCACCGGGCTCTGAGTCTTGGGTGACTGCAAACGAGTTCTTCTTATCGCAATAAGGGCAAATGACATCGACCATAACGTGGAGGGGCGTGAGTCTTGCCACCATTTGAGGCGCTTTTTCCGACGCCTGGTGTTTCTCCTTTGGCAGCGATTGCGCTCTCCTGCTGGCCCGCTTGTTGGCGTACAGAGCTTCATCGGCGCGCGCGACCAATTCCTCCGGACGCTCTCCCATTTCGTACTCTTTCCATCCTGCCGAGAAGGTCACGGGAATCTTCTGACCATGCCAGTTCACTTCAAATGAACCGAGGCGTACTAACACAAGTTGTAGCTGCTCCATGGTGCATTCCGGAAGCAGAACAAGAAATTCATCGCCCCCCAGCCGAACAGCCAGGTCGGATCCCCTGACGACCTTGTTCAAACGGTTGGCAAATTCCAGCAATACTTGATCACCAGCCGGATGGCCATGCGTGTCGTTGATCTGTTTGAAATTGTTCAAGTCCAGCGTGAGGACCGTCAGGGGGTGCCCCTTGCGTTCCGAGCGAGCCACTTCCGCGGCCAGGCGTTGCTCGGCAAAACGGCGGTTGTACAGACCCGTTAATGGATCGACCATGGCTAGATTGCGGAGAAGCTCGGAATGACCTTGTTTCTCGGCGAGCTGACGGCGAAGCCGCTTGATGAGAACTTGTTGAGAGATCGTATAGATATTAAAAATGATGACCAAAGCAATCAAACCAAAAACAGCTTCGACCATCTTGATCTTGAAAATGGTGTCCGCTCCTTGGCGCACTGCGGGGAGAGCGAGCGCAGTCACAGCAAAGGCGAGGAGGAAAATGACAAAGATGGAATAGCCCCAGACCCACCAGTCGCGCTTCTCGATTCGGCGAAATTCGTTTGCGAGCTCTTGATCGCGCGCCTTTAGAGAAGGCGGGATCGGTTGGATGTAGGGGTCACTCATGGGGTGGAGAGGGAGGCCAAGAAATTCACCGTTCATTCAAGTTAAGCCTTTCGAAAACACCGGTCAAGGCTAATTCGGCTTGATTGACTATATTAGGTACTTGCAGGATAGAGGCCAAGTTGAGGCTTATCAGCCCGGCCGATGTTTCAGTAAAATGCCAGCCACCAAGCAGTTACAGGGAGCTGCTAGGGTTCCGCCAAGAGTCCCATCTGGTTAGTACTCCTGTCCCATTGGCCAGGCTGGAGCATCCCGGCAAAATTCCGTTGAACAAAAATGGTCTCGATCTTCATCCTAGTGTTCGCCGTAATCGCCCTGGTGCGGTTCGGAATCTCGCAATGGCGCGCGATTTGGATATCCGCCGCCAATCAGGAGTTGTCTGACTCTTTGCAGCTAGCAGCGGGAATTGACGGCGCGACCATTGGCGCCGGCGATTTCAGCACGCTCCTGCAGCTCTGCACCGAGTTGTCTCCTGATTTGAAAAAGACAAGCCCATGGCTTAAAGAAGTGTCGGTCTATTATCGTGCCATGACGGCATTCGAGCAACTTTTCAGAGTGAAGGTTCCCTCCATCTCTTCATGGGCGAAGGGCGAAATGCAGATCTGTTCGCGCTATGCAGCAGTTGTTCTTGACCAAAGTCTCTCCATGAACCTGGATCGCCGGCTCGCGGCGCGGGCCAACTGACTCAACTAAGTGAATCATCTTCAGGGTATTGCCACGATCGCCGGGTGGAGTTCCCAGATCGTTTGCACCTGCACGGAGCCGCGGTTGTGGTCAAAGTCTTCAAAGGCCATCCCCAGGACATCCACTGGCAAGGCAAGTGGCAGTTCACCGCCATGCTGAGAATCCAGCACGAATTTATGCTTCGCCAGCTGGGATTGAG
>DATNLB010000276.1:0-3843 GCA_035603095.1 Candidatus Acidiferrales bacterium | reverse complement strand
CGAAGCTGAACGAGGTGAAAGCCGAACTTCAGCGACGCATGCACGAACCCATCCCCGACCAGGGCAGATGGCTGCAAGCGGTGGTACGTGGGCACATTCGGTATTACGGCGTGCCCCTGAACCAAAATGCGCTGTGGATCTTTCGGTTCCAAGTGGGTCGCCTCTGGCACCGCGCGCTGTCGCGGCGCAGCCAGAACGGCCGCGTCCACTGGGACCGCATGCGGCGCCTTATCACTCGCTGGCTGCCTATACCTACTGTCTGTCATCCCTATCCCCTGCGCCGCTTGCGCGTTGTTACCTAAGGCAAGAGCCGGATGCGGGAAATCCGCTCGTCCGGATCCGTGGAGGGGGTTGTGAGCGATCACGATTCCTACTCCGACCTTGAGTTCGGGTTGAGAGCCGGTTTCCGGACAGCTTCGACCGGCTGAAGCTGACCACTGCTCTTACGTCGAACGAAGGGCAGTGAGATCGACAGGTACGGTATCTTTTTTGGAAGTATTTGTTAAGGGTTCGCGGGCCATAACGCCGCATAGTAGGTCGCCCTGCCATGCCTAGCCAGCTATGACGCAAAGCAGCGGCCAGATGGATGCCGCAATTTGCGGTAAATGATGCAAAAAGGTCGAATCCGCACAAAGACATACGGGCACAGATTGCCACGCCGCTAGGATAACCGGGCGCAGTACTACTAGCGCGACCCATGCTGCCTTGTCGAGCAGGCTGCATCCTTGTGCCGTCAGGTCGAATTTACAAAACAGAGTGGCAAGTACGAACCCCACGATGGCGACTTCCGAGATTGGTCTGCTGTTCCGAAAGCATTTGTATTGGCCCTTCATCACTACCTCCTATGTCACGCCTTTTCTTGGCTCTACCTGTATGTCGAACGAGGGGCCACGAGATCGACAGGATCAGGCTTTTCTTTGGGTGAAGTTTCTTACGAGCTAGCAGTGTTTTGACCTTTTCTGTCTCACGTAAAGTTCCGAGAGCGGGGAAACAGAAAATGCGGGCAGGTACGCGGGTGAAATGTGGGGAGGGGGACGACCTGATATTGGCGGCTACAGGGACGGTCCTAACTTCGCAAGCGCGCGCTTCTGAGCGGTTGGGCCGAGCGGGGAGGCCGAATCCATCGTGAGAAGGCCTATTCCTTAGAAAATCGTTTCTAGGCGACTTGAGCTAAGGGCTCCAGGGTCACTTTGAAGCCCAGGCCTTCGAGCCGTTTGGTTAATCGCCTGCGCAGGCCTTCTGGGTTCAAGCGATCGAAGTAGTCTGCGCCGAGGTCGCTGTAGCAAGTTCCGTCTCGCAAGATGTAATAGGCAATGACCAGGAGCTTGTGGGCGACCGCGATGGTCGCGCGTTTCGATCCCCTTCGCACTGCCAGCCGGCGATAGAGAGCCGACAAATAGTTGTTCTTCTTGGTCGAGACGGCCCAGGCCCCTTGGCATAGGCAGCGACGCAACCATAGACTCCCTTTGCGGATCTTTCCGCTCTTGCGCTTGCCGGCGCTCTCGTGACTGCCCGGACAGAGTCCCGCCCAACTCGCCAGGTGCTGCGCATCGGGGAACTGTTTCATGCTCATCCCGATCTCGGCTAGCAACCCCCAGGCGGTCACGCGGTCCACTCCAGGAATGGTGCACAGCCGCGCGACCTCACTCTGGAAAGGGCCCAGGCGCTCTGCGACCTCCTGCTCGATCCGCTGCATCTTGGACTCCACAAAATAGAGATGGTCCAGCAGTTCGCGCAGCAGAAATCGATGATGTGCGGTGACGCGTCCTTGCAAAGCCTCTTGCAACTCTGGAATCTTGTTCCGCAGTTTCCCATGAGCCATCTCCGCTAAGTGCTGGCTGTCCTGCTCGCCCTGGATGATCGCTTCCAGCATCGCCCGGCCCGAGGCTCCCAACGTGTCCGTGGCTACCGAGGCCAGTTTGATATTGGCGTCTTCCAACACCTTCTGGATCCGGTTGGCGATGCGGTTGATCTCCTGTGCCAGGCTCGCCCGATACCGCGTCAGATCGCGTAGTTCACGGATCGGAGTAGGCGGCACAAAACTGGCTCGCAACAACCCATGTTGCAGCAGGTCCGCGATCCATTCGCTGTCTTTCTGATCCGTCTTCCGTCCGGGCACTGCTTTGATGTGCTGCGCATTCACCAACAGCACCTCAAACTGTCCTTCCAGAAGGTTCCACACCGGCTTCCAATACACTCCTGTGGACTCCATCGCTACATGGGTTACTCCACAGGCGCGCAGCCAATCGCCCAACTCTAAGAGTTCTCGCGTAAACGTCCCGAATGCCCGCGTCTGTCGCCGTCGGCCAGAAGCCCACAGCACACACGCCGTTACACTCTTCTTGTGAACATCCAAACCGCAACAGACTTCATGTACAACTTCCATCGCCAAACTCCTTCCGCCGCCTAGCGGAGGACGTCAGCAAATTACCGAAATTCCTTAGCGTGCTCTCCGCCTTACGACAGAGGCAACAGTTCGTTGTGCCCATCGACGTCCAGGTCATATTCGTACTCGGGCTCTAATCGCGCCAGAATAGGTCGGCCTTCGTCCACTTGGCGGTTGCTCCAACATACCTCCATCTCGACTTTATTTTCATGGTTCGTTGTGGTTCGAAGAGCCATGATTTATTCGTATCTCAACGCGACCATTGGATCGACGCGCATGGCGCGGCGCGCGGGAACATAACACGCGGCGAGCGCCACAAGCATCAGCAGTATGGCGACGGCGATCATCGTCACGGGATCATTCGCGCGAACGTTGTACAGCATGCTCGCCAAGTAGCGCGTCACTCCCAGCGCCACGCTGCTGCCTACGGCGGCTCCGATAATCGCCAGCACAACTCCTTGCCGTAAGACCAGCTTCAGCACGCTTTCCGGTCGCGCGCCTAGGGCCATGCGAATTCCGATTTCGCGTGTGCGTCGCGAAACTTCATACGAAAGCAGTCCGTACAATCCCACGCACGCCAGAACCAGCGCCAGCAAACCAAAGAAGCCGGATAGCCGCGCGACCAGCCGCTCCTGGAACAGCAACCGGTCGATTTGCTGCGATTCAGTCTTTACATCAAAGAGCGGCAAATTCGTGTTTACTTGCGCCACGGTTTCGCGTATCGCGGGAAGAATAGCCTGCGGATCGGCGGCCGTGCGCAATTCAAATGATGCTCCCCCGAAACTCTGCGGCATGTACATCATGGCCTGAATATCCCGGCGCAGGCTGTTGTATTTCGCGTCGCGCACCACGCCGATAATTTCGTAACCAGGGAGCGCCGGGTGGTCCTCGGCCGCCTCTGCCTCGCCGAATTGTTTCCCCAGCGGATTTTCTTTTCCCAGATATTTCCGGACGAATGCCTGATTCACAATTACGGCGGTCCGCGCCGAACTTGGAGTTACTCCGCTGTTCGCGGCGGACACCTTGAAATCAGAGGCGTTAAAGTCGCGACCAGCCAGAAAGGGAATGTGCATGGTCGCAAAGAAATTCGGTCCGACTGCAAGCCCGTCCGCCATGGATGTCTGATCCTGCGGCATTCCCGGCCAGTGAAAGCCGGTAATCCCCAGCCGGTTGCTCAACAACGGCAAGATCGAGTAGCTCGCGGACTTCACTCCGGGCGTTTCAGCCAGCCGCCCCTGCAAGTCGCGATAAAAGGCGTCGACCTGCGCGCCTTTGTAACCGACCAACGTAGGATCGATTCCGAAAACCAGGATATTGTGTGAATCGAACCCAACGTCGATGCTGCGCAAGTTCGCCAGGGTGCGCACCAGCAGTCCCGCGCCCACCAGCACAACGATCGCAAGCGCCATTTGCGCCACCACCAGCAAATTGCCGATGCTGAACCATTTTCTGCCGGC
>DATNLB010000161.1:0-5622 GCA_035603095.1 Candidatus Acidiferrales bacterium | reverse complement strand
GATCAGGTTAGCCAGCATCCACGAAAATATCTTCTCCGCGAACCTCAATGGCGTAGCAATCCACGCCCACCGTTGGATTCTGGCTAATCTTGCCGGTGGTCACGTCATATTGCCAGCCATGCCACGGGCAAGTCACTATGTTTCCGTCCATAACACCTTGGCCCAGCGGGCCGCCACGATGGAGGCAGGTATTGTTGATGGCATAGAACTTGCCCCCGACATTTGCCAGAGCAATCGCTTTGCCCTCCACCTGAAACTCTCGAATCGTTCCCGGGGTGATTTCATTCGTCTTTGCTGCTCGCGCAAACGCCATCTAGTTTTCACTCTCCTACGATATGGGTTGAACTTCGTCCCTCTTCAGACCCTCAGCCCGATCCGGCTCTCCGGCGCGGGACGAATTCCTTTTCCTTTACATCCTTTACATCCTTTACTTCATTTACCTCACTTACCTCAGTCGCTTCTTATTTCGGCTCCGGCGTTTGCGCCACCATCACTCCCTTCTTGAACTCTTCGACCATCTGTGGCTGCAGACGCACTTCCGTGGGCCGCTTCGCCAGCGTCATCTGGTCGATCTTGTCCTGCAGCTTCAGGAGCGCGAAGAAAAGGCCTTCCGGCCGCGGCGGGCATCCTACAACGTACACATCTACCGGTACGATGCGATCCACACCTTGCAAAACCGAATAAGCATTGAAGGGTCCGCCCACGCTCGAGCATGCTCCCATCGAAATACACCACTTTGGGTCCGGCATCTGCTCCCACACACGTTTCAGCACCGGGGCCATCTTCAGCGTCACCGTGCCCGCCACGATCATGAGGTCGGCCTGTCGCGGCGACGGCCGGAACACTTCCGCTCCGAACCTGGCCATATCGAACCGCGAAGTCGTCGAAGCGATCATCTCGATGGCGCAGCATGCTAGCCCAAACGTCAGCGGCCAGATGGCGCTCTTCCGCGCCCAGTTGAACACGTAGTCCACCGACGTAATCATGAAGTTTTTTTCGAACCGTTGGTCCAGTACGCCCATTGGTAGAGGCTCCCCCTGCACACCGCGCCCTGTCGCGGAGTATATCTTCCCGCGCGCGCCTCGTCAAAATGTCCCGCTTAACTTGTGAAGTCTTCCGTCCGCGGGACCGCGCTGGTGCCCTCGCACTTAGCTGTTCGTTGCACTTGGGTCTTCCAGTTTCTTCGCTAGCGTCTTCCAGTATGAGGCAGGACGCAGGCGTTGCAGAATGTCAATCTGATAGGCATCCGAGCCGATCAGGATGCGCGGCTCGCGGCATTCCACGCCGCGCAGAATTCGCGCCGCTGCTTTTTCCGGCGCAGTCCGCGCGAGCCTCTCAAACCGCTTAATATTCTCTTCGCGCTTGGACTCGGAAGCACCGGCGCCCATCCGCGAGTGGCGCGCGATCGGCGTCTGGATTCCGCCAGGGTGAACGCAGGAAACGCCCACGTTGCCGCCCTCCAGTTCGTGGCGCAGCGCCTCCGTGAATCCGCGCACCGCAAATTTGCTCGCCGAGTAAGCGCATTGCCCCGCCGGAGCAATAATTCCAAAAACGCTCGAAAGGTTCACGATGTGCGCGCGCCGCTGGCGTTTTAGCACTGGCAGAAAGTATTTCACGCCATAAACCGTGCCCCAGAAATTGATATTCATCAGCCAACGAAAATCATCCAGCGAAATCTCTTCAAAATCGCCATGCAGTGAGACTCCGGCATTATTGATGAGCAGCGTGACGCGTCCGTGCCGGCTGCGGACGTCTTCGGCGAAAGCGCTCACGCTGGCTTCCTCGGCGACGTCCGTCACGTGAGTGCTGACGGCTGCGCTCCTGCCCCCGAGCGATTCGATGGTCTGCTTAAGGCCGGCCTCGTCAATGTCGGCGAGGGCTAGCGCCGAGCCCGCGGCGGCCAGTTGCTGCGCCAGGGCGCGGCCGATGCCAGACCCCGCCCCGGTCAGCACCGCTACCCCTGTACTCAGGAAGGACATTAGAAAACCTCGACGCGAGGATTAGTCGCTGGCCTCACCGGAAAGACCGGCGGCGTGGCGCCGCGCGCCGCAAGCTTCTTCCGCAGCTTCCTTTCCTTCCACAGGAGCAGGGGCAGGAGCCGCTTTCCCCTTTGAATGCCGCGCAGCGCGGCGTGCGGATCGATCAAATGGGTCGTAGGAAGCCGCACTCCCGACTCTTTCATGACCAGCCCGATCGGCAGCTCCATCTGGTCCTGCGCCAGCATCATTCGCGCCATCAGGTCCATTCCAGGCGTAACCACCGGCCCGAATCCGTAGCGCAGTTGCGACGTCCCGATGATGTAAAGATTCTTGTACTCCGCGAGGACGCATCCGCCATACAGCTTTGCGACGCTGCCCTTCACAGGAACGAGCCCCGGCGGCAGGAAGGGGAAGCTGACGTGGTATCCCGTCGCGCAAACGATCAGATCAAACTCTTCGCTTTGCCCATCCACAAAATGAACTGTCTTGCCTTCAAACCGCGCGATGTCCGGCCGCGCCTGAATCCGTCCGTGCTTCACGTAATAGAGCAGTTCGCTATTGATCGTTGGATGCGCCTCAAAAATTTTGTGGTCCGGCTCCGGAAAACCATACTGGCTGTATTTTCCCACGGTAATGCGCAGCAGCAAACCGATCATCAGCCGCTGCGCCCACACCGGGAACCACGGTTTCATCATTTCCGCCGAAGGAATCCCGAAAAAGGTCTTCGGAAGAAACCAGTAGCCTCTGCGCACGCTCAAGCGCGAGGTCTTGCCCACTCGCGCCGCCTCCGCCGCAATATCGCACGCAGAGTTTCCCCCGCCAATCACCAGCACCCGCTTTCCCGCCAACTGCGCCGGACTCCGGTAGTCCTTCGAATGAATCCGCTCGCCTTCAAATTTCCCCGGATAGTTCGGAAAACGCTTGTCCCAATGATGCCCGTTGCAAACGATCAATCCTTTGTAGATGCGCCTCTCGCCCGTGGCCAGCTCCAGCTCCCATTTCCCATCCGCCAGAGGGACCGCCATCACGACTTTCGTATGGAACTGAATGTGCTTCCTCAGCCCGAATTTCTCCGCATAGTCGCGCAGATACTCCAACATCTGCTGCCGGCTCGGAAAATCAGGATAGTGCTCCGGCATCGGATAGTCGGCGTATTCCGTCGTCTTCCGCGAGGAAATGATGTGCACGGTTTCGTACACGCCGTGATACCAGTTGCCGCCAAGATCGTCGTCGGCTTCGAGTTCTTCGTAGGGAATCTTGTGTTCGAGAAGCGCCTTCGCCATTCCGAGGCCCACCGGCCCCGCCCCGATCAAGGCCATCTGTGTCGAGCGATCTGTCATCGCGAGCGATCCACCTCAGGCCACTCATACCACAGTTCCCGGAATGTCACCAGAATCAGAGGAAGGAATCAGAGGAAGGAGGGAACTCCAGGGCCGGAACAATCAAGGCACTTCGATCTTGATCTGATTGCGGCCGGCACGCTTCGCGCGGTAGAGCGCCTGGTCCGCTTGCCGCACCAGCACGGAGAATTCCGGAGGCTCTTTGCCTTGGAATCCGGCGATCCCGAAGCTGGCCGTCACCGAAACAATCGTGCCGCCAAATGAAAACCTCTCGGAGGCAAGCTGATTACACAAGCGCTCCACTGTCAGTTGAATGTTTTTTTCATCCACATGCGTTAGCACCAGCAAAAACTCATCGCCACCCATCCGGCCACTGATATCCGATGCCCGCGTAAAGTTTTTCAGAATTTCCGCGAATTTCCTCAGAACCACGTCGCCAGCATCGTGACCATAGCCGTCATTGATGTCCTTGAAACAATCCAGGTCGGTATGCACAACCCAAAAAGGAAATCCGTGACGCGCCGCGCCCCGCAGCTGCCGCTCGGCCCATTCTTCGATCGCGCGCCGGTTTGGCAAGCCCGTGAGCGGATCGGTGTTAACCATCTCCGTGAGCAACTTGTTCTTGGCGTCGATTTCGCGGTGCAGGTCAATGATTCGTCGCCCCACTCCGATACGAGCCCGCAGTTCACTGGAATCAAAGGGTTTGGTGAGGTAGTCATCCGCGCCGGCGGCCAATCCCTCAACGACACTGTCTTTTTCGGTCATGCTCGTGAGCAAAATGATGTAGGTGTACGAGCTGCGCCCATCGGTGCGGATTCGTTCGCAGAGCTCGGGACCGGATAAGTCAGGCAGCATCCAGTCAGTGATGACGAGTGCAGGCTTGTTTTCGCCGAAGAGCCTCAGCGCTTCTTCGCCGTTCTTCGCAAACAAAAGGGCGTACGGTTCGGCGGAAAGCGCATGCTCCAGTAGTTTCCGGGAAACGGGTGAATCATCCACCACGAGAACCTGCAATTTCTGCACGGCATCAGTCATGCGCACCTCACCGACAAAATCTTTCCGGTGTGCTAGGCCTCTTTCGCTCAGCAGGGGAGGGAAACTTACATGCATTTTAGCACCTGTTTACCGGGCAAGACCTGTATCCGCGCTTTGCGGTTCGGAAACGGTAACCTGGGCTTCTTACTTGGTTCCGGATAGGAGCAACGCGCCTTCCTTCTTAAAAGCGCGCAGTTGTTCCGCGTCGCCGAACCACCGGCCCGTATAGACTTCCGGCGACGGAGATCGATCAACGATGCGCTCGTGCGTTACGTTCGTGAATCCTGCATCACGGAATAACTGGCTCCATTCGTCGGCGGAAAAAAGATGCGTGGGCACAGCGAGGAGACTTCCCCACTGGTGGCAGTGCGGATTGTCGCGGTAGTAGTTGATCAAGATCCACGCCGAGCCGCCGTCGCCGAGAACCCGAAAAATATCCTTGATGCCCGCGGCAGGTTCGGGCCAGTAATACGAAGATTCGACGGAAATCACTTGAGAGAAGAAATTTGGCTGCCAGGGGATTTGCGCAACTTCTCCTGCAACAAACATCAAATTGTCGAAGTCCACGCTGGCGCGCCGCGCGTGACGAATCATCTCGTCCGAAATGTCCATCCCAACAACGCGGCCCTCAGGCACCAATTTCGCCAGCCGCCGCGACAGCCAGCCCGCCCCGCAGCCGACGTCCAGGACGTTGTCCGTTGGCGCAAGCCGCATTTTCTCCAGCACCGGCAGCGTGATGGGCAGGTGGTCCTGCTCCATCCCCTCGCCCCGCCCCGCCTCCGCCCAGCGGTTAAATTCCTCGCGCAGGGAATCGTTGGAAGTGATCTCAGGCATTCGTTGAAAACTAGGCGTTCTGTACTTTTGCCAGTAACTCCACGAATTTCTGTTTCCGCTCCTCCTGGTCATGCCCGCCCTCGGCATCCGCCATTTGCGTGATGTTCATCGAGCAGAATTTCGGCCCGCACATCGAGCAGAACTTGGCTTCCTTGTAGAAGTCGTCGGGTAGGTTTTCATCGTGCATGGCCTTCGCCGTTGGGGGATCGAGCGAGAGCTCAAACTGCTTGTTCCAGTCGAAGAGGAACCTCGCGTACGAGAGCGCGTCGTCGCGGTCGCGCGCGCCTGGCCGGTGCCGCGCCACGTCCGCGGCGTGCGCCGCAATCTTGTACGCGATCACGCCCTGCTTCACGTCTTCCGCATTTGGCAACCCCAGGTGCTCTTTCGGCGTGACGTAGCACAGCATCGATGCACCGTGCCAGCCGATCATCGCCGCC